>JACZJK010000046.1 GCA_014860575.1 Bacteroidales bacterium | reverse complement strand
TTTTGAA
Organism: Bacteroidales bacterium; assembly: GCA_014860575.1. Lineage (NCBI taxonomy): Bacteria > Pseudomonadati > Bacteroidota > Bacteroidia > Bacteroidales > Bacteroidales bacterium. Next base: position 140,649 of record JACZJK010000046.1, on the reverse strand, counting down.
TTTGGAATTTTGAGTTCACTCTGAAAAGTCACAAATTGCTGATTTTTATCGTTTTTGACCCCTGACCCCTAAAGGGGAAACGCTAAAAATCAGCACTTTGTGGAAGTCCCCTTTAGGGGATTTAGGGGCAGATATACTTTTCGGAGTAGACTCAATTTTGAATTTTGAATAATCATGTAAGCGGTAAAACATTGCTCTTACAATGCAAACAAAAATCTCTGTGTACCGAAATCCCGGAACCACAGCTAACGCAAGTCCATCTTTTTTGCTCATTTTCCAAAAATCTTTCCATTCCATTATCTCTGATGAAAATGAGATTATCTATCATGCTCATTCTGTATTTTGTCCGGTAACGACTATCAAGCTGTTTTAATCTCGAACAAGGAAACCTATCACAATCATAACAAAATCCTGATTCTGTTTTCTTCAATGACTCACAATTTATGATGGCACAGCGTCGGCAAACATTGGGTTTGTTCAAGTCATCTTTCTTGAAGCATCCTCCACAGGGTTTCTTTTCCCGCAGATATCCAATACATAATCCGCAGTTCATTCCACATGCTGCAATCAGGCCCTGATATCGCTGTTCTTGAATCATAGCACCTTTATGATTCGGTTCTATTGGTTCCACCGTAAGTACTGTCCGATTTGTAGTATTCATTGCCGGTTTCAGTTTCATCCTCATCATCTTCTTCCAGCTCATCCCATTCCCATTGGTAACGATCGCGTTGAGGTCCTTTGTCGCGGTGGTACCAGGCAAGGATTATACCGGCAACCAGTCCGGTAAGGTGGCCTTCCCAGGAGATATTTTTATGTGGGAAGAAATCGGGGAAGACACCCCATACCAGACTTCCGTAAAGAAACAGCACCAACAATGCGAAAGCCATTAATCGCTTATTGCGCTTGATCATGCCTGCGGTAATATGGAAAGCAGCCAACCCATACACCAAACCGCTGGCGCCAATATGTATGCTGCCAGGTTCACCAAGAATCCACAACCACAGACCCGAGATAATAAGCATTTGCAGAAAGATAATGCGCCCTTGTTTTACGTAATAATAAAAAAGAGCGGTGCCGAGTACCAACATGGGCAAGGAATTAGCGCTCAGATGGCCGATGTCTTTGTGCAGAAAAGGGTAGGTGAAGATGCCGAAGAGCCCTTTTACAGAGCGTGGATGCATTCCGTATTCCGAAAAGCTTGTATCAGTCAGAAGCTCAATGGCTTTGATCAGCCATAGCACGGCAACAAAAGCTGCCGGCCAAACAAGGCTTTGCAGAATCAAACGCTTTTCAATGGCAGAACTTTGGCTTGAGTGGGCTTGCATAGGTTCGTGATGAGAGGCAAATGTAAGTGTTTTAGGATTTTTAAGGAACTTAAACTCAGAAAAAATAATATATTCCTCCTCACCATCTAGTTGCGTCGTTCACTTTTGCGAACCCATTTTTGCTGATCTCATGGCTCATGAATTGGATCTAACAAGAAACGTATCAAGTTTTTCCCTGGTCGCATACCTTCCCATTTCTACAAGTTCCTCTGCCTTATTAAAGTCAAATGTTCCACAAGATTTTTTTGAGATTTCTATTTAAATATCTGGCGGCGTATTTTTTAGGATTGTTGTTGCCAGATGATTCGTTACGGCTGCTATGGTGTCGTTTATCAGATCAAAGTAATGAAACTTCTTTTTTTGATCCATAGGATCTAACTTAAACAGACTCTTCTTAAACTCATTGATTTTCTGAATGTATAGGTCATGTTTCTTGCTTTTATCTGATATATTCATCTGATGCGCCGGAACATCTGCATTTACATATACGGCGATCACAATGTCATTTGCTGTTCTGATTGCATTATTTATCGGGATGTTGTTTACAACGCCGCCATCCACAAGCACTGAATCACCGCTGACTACCGGGGTGAATACCGTGGGAATAGCAATGGATGCTCTTATTGCATTGTACAGACTTCCCTCACTAAACACAATTTCTTTATGTTGAGCCAGATCAAAGGCGGTAGCAGTATATTTTATTTTCAGTTCTTCAATATTTGCATCCGGAATAAATGCTTTCATTTTTTTCAACACCTTATCGCCCTTAATCAGCCCCTGGTTACTGAAAGAGAAATCCAGCATTTTAAGGATGTCCTGCTTGTGCAGGTTGTAAACCCACTCTTTATACTCGTTCATTTTTCCAACTGCGTACACTCCTCCTACCAGCGCATCCATTGATGTGCCGGCAATTGATTTTATAACATATCCGCGGCTTTCAATTTCCTCTATCGCCCCGATATGGGCAAATCCTCTTGCCCCTCCTCCTGATAATACAAGTGTAGCATTCTTTACCGTTGTTGTCAGTCGAATTAGATTACCTTGAGAATTTTATGTATTTTATCGAATGCATGTAGCATGCTGTTATTATCCGATAGTATAAATCCTTGGATGTTCTATTATATTGTTTGTAGGGATTTTACATAACATCTTGCCTTTTTGTGCTGTCTGTACTCGAGCTTGCTCCACAGGTTCTGCACAAGAAAATTGTGTTCCAGTTCACGTGTAGTCTCAATAAATTTAATCCCATCAGCAATAATTGCGCAACCAATATCATTAAATATTAACGCATTAACACCTTTTTCTCTATATTCGCTGTGGATAGCTATGAGTAATGAGTCTATTATATCGTTAAAATAGAGGGCTTTTAAAATATGCAAAGTTCCAAATGGAAACAAACGGCCCCGACACTTCTGAAATGCTTTTGAAAGTGAGGGCAGGCAAATGCCAAATCCGACTACTCTATTTTCGGCATTCGTTACAACAGATATGTATTTTAGCCTAATCAGAGGAATGAATTGCTTTTTTAGAGCTTCAATCTGACTGGGAGAAAGCACAGAAAAACCATGGATGTTTTCGTATTCCTTATTGAGAAGCTGAAACACCTCGTCAGCGTATGCTAAGACATCTTTTTTTGAAGTGAATTTAGCACAATGTAGTTTATAGCGCTCCGCTATCATCTTCGCCATTTTGGGAAACCTTTCAGGCATGATCTGTGGAACTGTAACTTGTAACTCAATCCAATCAACTTCCTTCTGAAAGCCTAATTGTTCGATGTCCTTCGAATAGTAAGGGTAGTTGTATTTACCATAAGCTGTAGGTATTTCTTCAAACCCTTCAATAAGTACTCCTGAAGCATCAAATTCAGACATTCCGAGAGGCCCATGAAGATATTCGGCATTTTTATCTTTTGCCCAGGTTTCAACGGCTCGAAAAAGAGCTTTCAAAACGTTAATATCTTCAGCATAATCAAGCCAGCCAAAGCGAACCAATTGCTTCCCGACCTTTTGGTTATATTCATGGTTTAAAATTCCTGCTATACGCCCAACTATTTCATTGTTCTCATTGTAGGCCAACCAGTATTTTGCATCGCAAAATTTAAAAGCAGGGTTTTTATCTTTTGATAAGGTTTCCATCTCCGCTGAAAATAATGGAGGCACATAAAACTCATTCCCTTTATAGAGTTTATTAGGGAAATTGATAAACTTTTTTAAGTCGGCTTGACTTGTTATTTCTCTTACTGTATAATTCATGTGTTTTATCCTAGTTAATGATCAGTATCTTATCCTAATTAGAAATTTTTACCAATTATCCGGAAGAAACTTCTTCTTGCACCATAAGCAGGGATCACAACCGCATTAGAAATCAGAGTACAGGCGAGTATGCTTCAGATAATTCATTACCACTTTGCCACCTGCAATTAACCCACCTAAAGAGGCTAACGAATTTGAAAACGTCCCGTGATTATATCTCCTGCTGAGGGACATTTTATTGTTTGTATTTTTCTGTGGGTAATTTCATATTGCTAGTATTTATAGTTTGTGTTCTCCAAGGATTCTAAATCCTTTATAGGTTCAATTATTGACGGCTGTTTTTTAAACACTACGAATTCGGCAAGAGCATAATTTACGATGCCGGATATCAGCAAGGCCAGTAAGTTGCAGTATACGACATCCCAGCCAAAAATCCTTTCGAATAGAAGTAGAAAAGCCATTTTAACAATAAAGCCTAACACACAGGAAATGTTGAAAATGGCAAAGCGGGTGATAAAAGTCTTTGTGCTTTTAATAGATATTCGCTTGCTCCATATCCAGTAATAGGAAAAAACAAAATTTACAAAAACTGCGAATTCAAACGAAATAGTTGGCGCCACTATGTATTTCCCAATATAGGACGAAAAGACGTAAGCTGAGAGCAACCATAAGATCAGCGTGTCGACCAGTGTGCCGATTAGCCGGCTTGTAAGGAATTTTAAGTATTTAACTGCCATATAAAATATACTATTGTAGCATTTTAGAATTTAGGAGGGTCAATTTTTGCGAATTTATTCTTATCCTTAAAAAAGCTAACCAGATAAATAATGAAAAGCATAAAAGCAACTCCAACGCCAATACCATCATATATGCTTAACGATACTCCCATGAATGCAAAATTCTGGGTTCCTGCTGGAAAATACATAAAGATGGTGTTGATGAGTATAATAACCAGGCGAAATTCTGTGGGCCCTAATTTATTGTAGGTGATCTTGAATTCGCCGTTAAGATATGTATTGATGTAAGTGTAAATTGATAAAACTAAATAGCCAGCCAGAATAAGCATTGCTGTTGAAAATTTTATAAATGGCGAAAGCCCTGCTCCTATACAAATGACCAAGATAGTCAAAGCATCAACATTGTGGTCAATAAAAAATCCATAAATTGGCCGTTGAGCATTCCTAACACGTGCCAGTGTACCATCAAGACTATCGCCAAACCAGTTCACAATCAGACCAAACGATGCTAACCACAAAAAAATGATTTCTAAATTGGAGAGCATATACCCCGCCATTGAAATTAAAGCTCCTAAAAATCCTATTAATGTTAAATGGTCTGAATTTATTTTTTTGGGCATTCTTTCAGACAACCAAATGAGAATTTTCTTCTCAATAGCATTTAGAATTGAGGTTTGAATTCTTACCTCGGGTTTATTACGGTCAAGCATATTATTTTTGGAATTGAAATTTTATTTTTTGTTGCTATTATTCCATGAACGGCTTAAAACAAAATCTAATGCCGAAATTAGATATATTGTTTGATCTAAACAAATCTGTTTAAATATATTAGCCGACGACTAATTCTGCAGAGATCCAAATCTTTTCTGTGCTGAATATCTGCCAATTTCCATGACAATCACAATGTCATTTCCTGTTTTGAATGCATTATTTATCGGGATGTTGCTTACGACGCTGCAATCAAGTTGCAGCAGATTCTGTCTCAATTGCAAAGAGAAGGAATGGGAGGTGAACGGATGGATTCCTGTTATGGAAAAGGCAAAAGCTTGATTATATTAGCTATCAACAAAAAACCCTAAGGGTTGATAAACTCTTAGGGTTTTGATTGAATGCAGGAAATGTGCAGTTTAAAATCTGCTGATAAACTCCTTAATCTCCTTATTGAACTCTCCATAACTCTCAAATTGCACAAAGTGACCGGTTTTGGGTAGAATCACCAACTTATTATTGGGTATCAGTGATGCACCTTTTTCGGCAATCTTTGCTGTTGCTCCCGGGTTCAGAAAGCGGTTCGGAATAAGGTTATCATTTTCACCAAAGATGATCAGCGTGGGTTGTGTTATTTTGCTGAGGAATGGAAGCACCGGCTCGTTTACCATACCATTCACGCTTTGGACTACGGCATGGCAATAAGCTTCAAAGTCGCTTGCAGTGCGCATGCCGAGGCGGTCGGTTATCATGAACCTGGCATCATCAGGCAGGTTGTAAAAATTCCAGGCCAGGTTGGTTTGTATGTCCTCAGCGGTTGTTCTTTTCACACCTTCAAGTGTCATTACATTGCGGAACCATTGTTTCTGACCCTCGGTGAATTCTTCGAACCCTGCCGGTGCAGCCAGAATAAGCCCTTTTACTTTTTCGGGATGATACAAGGCAAGCACCATCCCAATTTGTGCACCCATACTATGACCGGCAATGTAAACTTTGCCGAGATCCAGTTTCTCAATAAACTGGCTTACAATGCCAGCATAATAAGTCATGGTTCCATCGTGAGGAAGTTTTGATGATTTTCCATAGCCTGGAAGGTCAATCGCGATGCAACGAAAATCGGTTTTCAAAACTTCAATGTTCTTTTTCCAGGCTGGCAAGTAGCTTCCCAATCCGTGAATAAAAATGATGGTTTCAGTGCCCGAACCTTCGTCAGCGTAGGCAATCTCAACATCGGGGCTTACCTTCACTTTTTTAACAGCAAACGGATAGGGTATGTCCTCAAAACTATTGAATGAGGGAGCGTTCATAAAACTTTTATTATTTGATCGTTTCATTTTCTGCGCCATTGACGTTAAGTTCGGCATCATGAAAATAAAGCCAGTGAATGCTAACAAAATTATCTTTTTCATTTTTAACTCCTTTCTGGTTTTATTCATGAATCAGAACAACAGCCATTTATATACAATGAATGTCGTCCACGGGTTAACCGGCCTCAAGCCATAGGTTCCTCCATTCACCGCTGCGCCATAACGCTCGTCGGCACTGTCGTAGAAATCGCCCAGCCACATGTAAGCGCCATGAAGTTCAAGGCTCATAAAGGTTCCTATATTATAGATGAGTGCCGCATTGGCTTCTGATCCGATATAACTACCTCCTGCCAGGGGTGCTGAATTGCTGAAAGCTGTTGCCCCACCAACTTTAACAGTAAACCGATGAGGAATAACACTTCGTGCGAATGTTAAGGTTGCAGCGCTCAGACCATAACCCATGTTGCTCATGTCAGCAACTGCCGGTGTGTAACGGTTCACAACATTTCCATGAGGCATAAGGATATAAGCGCCGCTGCTGATAAAAATGCTGGCTGGCGATCCCCACATATTACCGGTCATGACACCGCTGTATTTCTTGTCGTTGATGCCGTTGTCATCGCCGGAAGCATAAATAAGATCAAGTTTTACATGGTCGTCGAGGGTTTGGCCATAGCGGTAAACAGTTTTGAAATTGGCCGCGAACCCACCGATATCAGCACCTTTTTCCCATCCGGTTGGCTTTCTGATACTTGCACTGCCAAGGTTGTAGTTGAAAAAACCGGTAAGGTGAAGGCGATCTAACATGTAATCAGTATTGCGGCTGAAGAAAGCTCCGAGCCATGCCACATCCGCTTTATACGGATCGGCGCCAAACTTGAATTTGAAAGTGCCGTTGTACTCGTTAAGCAATGAGTTAAGTCCCTGGCCAAGGATGGATACCCCGCCTTTTCCTTCGGAACGGTCGCGCACGTAATATATTGATCCACCAAGCTTCCATTTGTTATTCACCGCAGTTTCAGCAATGGCTTCGAACATGTTCACATCATCGTCGCGATAGATGTCATTTTCGTAAAATTTGTAGTAACCTATTTTGTATCGGGCAAAGTCGCGATCATGACGGAAACTGATTCCAACCGCATCGGTTCCGAAATATGCAAGGCGATAACCGGTTTGTGTCATCTTATCGAAAAGTGTGCGGTAAGGATTATAAGGTGTATCAAACATTCGCTGAAGCCCAAGGTTAACCGTCCAGCCCCGCCATGGAATCAACTCCAGTTCAATATTCTGGGTTTGAATGTTTACCTGGTCGGCTGAGACGGCTCCTCCAAGGTTGCCGCCGGTTCCGTACGCAACGTCACCCCAGGTCCAGTCAATTTCAAATGAGGCTCGCAAAATGGCCCTGCCATTAAAGAGGTTGGGCTGATAAATGAAGAATGGGATAATGCGCTGCTCAATGTATACCGACATGGCTGTGTCGGAGGTTGTGGTGGTGTTCTTGCCAAATAGCCTTCCTACCACTTGTCCGCGAAGAAATTCGCTGCTGGGATAAAAATTAGACGTGACTCCCTGGTTGATGTAGAAAGCAAAAAACTGCAATTCTTTGTTTGCTTTCTTCGGAATCTCGTGTTCGAAATACCTGATGGATGGGTTTTGGGCAACACTTTGAAGTGAGCAGGTTAACAAACAGATAGCAAAAAGATGCGTAATGCTTTTCATCATAAGCGTGGTTTAATGGTGAAAAAGCCATCGCAGTTTGGTAGTTGTTAGTGTTCTGATAACTGGGACAAAACTGCGATGGCTATAAAAATGATTAGTTCATTTTAATATAAGTCTGCACATTCCAGTTCTGGTAAGCGCCAGCACTGGTGCTTCCGAATCCGGCGGCCGCGGTTGGAGGTGTAACTCCGGGAATGTTAGGCTCAGTTTGTGCTACTTCGTATTTCATTGTGGTTTGAGCACCTGAGGTAACTTCAAAAATTCCAACACTTGTCAAAGAATTGGGAGTGTTCTGGTTAACGGTGATGTCCCAGATATTTCCGGTGGCTGATCTTGCCTGTACATAGTTACCTGTGAGGGTGGTTTTTGAAAGGTCGGCAGTGAAAGATTCAACAATATAAGTGTTGTCGGCTTTGAACTCTGCATAAATCGAGTCAATTCCAATGGCAGCAAGTAATACCGCAACATTGGTTCCTGATGAATACCATCTTCCAATAATACCGGTATCCTTAAGGTTTGCAGAGAGGGTTTGTGTTGTCTCCATAGCTTCACCTGCAGCGTTATAAATACTTGAAGCTGTTTTTGGTTTTACAGTTACAGTTTCCTGTCCGGTAGCAACACCGTTCAATGTTAGATTGATTGAAGCCTGGGCTGTACCAGCAGTATGCTGGACTGTGTAGGAGCCGCCATATGTAGCAACTCCACCGGTTATGGTAACATCAAACGAATCACCATCAAGTGCGCCGGTTTTGTCGTTCATGCTGTAAACGCCTTCGCTAAATACAACTGAAATCGTTGCATTGTCGGCTGATACTGTGATTTCAACCATTGTTGGTGGTTCTTCATCGTCTTTTTTACATCCGTTGAGTACAAGGATGCTTGCTGCAAGGAACATGGCTAAAAGCCCGAACATTTTTGTTTTCATGATTTTAAAGATTTAAGTGATAATGGAAAATTGAAAATTTAATTTGATAATATAAAATGTTTATAATGTTGTGTGAACCTAATTTTTAAGTTTTTTCCGGTCAATCTTTCCTGCATCATTCTTCGGTAATTCGTCAAGAAAATCAACGTACTTCGGGATTTTGTATTTTGCCATCCGCTCGCGGCAATAGTTGATCAGCATTTCTTCACTTACCTCTATCCCCTTTTTTCTGACCACAAAAGCCTTGCCCGATTCACCCCATTTTTCATCTGGAACGCCTGTAATTATTACCGCTTCCACGGCAGGGTGGGTGAGAAGGACTCGTTCTACTTCGGCGGGGTAAACATTTTCACCTCCAGAGATATACATATTCTTAAGACGGTCAACCACATAATAGTAACCTTCTTCATCGCACCGCATCAGGTCGCCGGTGTGAAACCATCCATCCACAATGGTATTCCGTGTAGCTTCTTCATTGTTCCAGTAACCGGGTGTGACGGTAGGCGCCTTAATAACAAACTCACCCGTTTCACCGGGAGGACTTTCAATATTTTGTTCATCCACCAGTTTAACCTGGTAATAAAAGTTGGGTTTGCCAATGGAACCTTGTTTGCGTATGGCATCCTGATGGTTCAGCGATGTTACATTAGGGCCTACTTCAGTTAGCCCGTAACCCTGCCTGACCAGAATTCCTTTTTGATGCCACTTTTCAATCAGGGGTATGGGCATGGCTTCTCCGCCGACTATAACATACCTTACTTTTGCAAGGTCTGCTTTTTCAAAAACAGCTGAGTCGGCCATCATTTTGAGCATGGTAGGCACTGCCCAGAAGATTGTAAGCTCGTATTTTTCAAGTGCATCAAGTACGACATCTGCATTAAAGTTCTTCATCATCAACGTATATGCTCCATGATGCAGGAAAGGCGTTTCAAGTACGTTCCAGCTTCCGGTGTGAAACGGTGGTGCGCAGTTTATTGAGCGGTCGGATGAAGTAAGATCAAGGCGCATTTGCGTGTTGATGCTGTTCCAGAACAGCATTTTGTGGGTGTAAACCGAACCCTTCGGAAAAGCTGTGGTTCCGGAAGTGAATATAAGAAAAACCGGATCGTTTTCATGGAGTTCCCGGCTCTTATAATTACTTGTTTCGCCAGAGGCTATCAGTGAATTACATCGCTGAGAAAAATCTTCCATGCGAACCTTTAAACGGATCTCACCATAACGAGAGCTGTTCTGCACTTTAGGAATGAATTTTTCTTCAACAATTGCAAGTGTGGGTTCGCAGTCCGAAAGCAAGTGATCAAGCTCCATTTCCGTAAGCCTGTAATTAAGGGGCACGAGTATCACACCTGTTTTTTGTGCTACGGCAAACAGGGCAATATATTCAAGGCAGTTCTCGGCCAGCATGGCTATTCTATCTCCCTTGCCTAAATTTAACTCTTTTTCGAACCAAAAAGCAATATGGCCTGAAAGGTTGTGAATTTGGGCATAGGTAAATTCCCTGCCGGTTTCGTATTCTGAAGCCGCAACTTTATCGGGAGTGTAATCTGCCCAGCGCTCAAACCAATCAAAAACGGCTATCATAGACTTTGTACTTTATCTTTTTTACTGCGTTGAACCAAATAAACCAATATTCCAACGATACTTGAAGCAACTATTGCCGAGGAAGATGCGATCGCAGGGTTGCGGACACTTCCTTCAAGAAACTGTGTAAAAGCTCCGAAATGCCATCCATAGGCATTTACACCAGCCGGCAGGATGTAATAAACGGAGAAATGGACCATTATTGCTGTGATACTTGCAATAAGCGGAGCCTGTATCTTAGCATCCTTCACAAAAATTCCAAAAATTACGGGAATGAAAGCTGCAGAGAAATACGCGTAAACTCCATTTTGTGCGAAAATACCCACACTTAACTTCGGGCTGATCAGTTGCCGGTACGACAGGAAAATTGTTATAACTGCCAGCAAAACTATCGCGGCCTTGTTGATAATCACCAGGCTGCGGTCGTTCAGACGATCCTTCCCAACAATAGGTTTAATAATATCAGAAGTAATGGTGGTTGAAACCGATTGAACCAATCCTTCGAGTGTTGACATTCCTGCCGAGATCAAACCCAGAACCACAAATATTCCAATCACGACCGACAAACTGCCTCCTGCAAAAATCTTTACCACATAAGCCGGAATGATGCCATCCACAGGAAGAGGAACGCCATCTGCAGTGAGATCGGGGAAAGTAAGGCGTGCGTATAAACCTGCAAACACGACAAAGAAAAAGATCATTTCGGCAATTACAGCCGTTGCCAGGAAACGGTTCACATCGCTTTCTTTTTTGAGCAGCAATGATTTGGTGATAATATGTGGCTGAACAACAATGGCTATTCCCACCACAATCTGGGCAAAAATAATTTCATAGAGATTACGGAACAACGGACTGCCAGGATTTGGAACATTAACAAGAGCCGGATCAATATCCAATAATTTCTGGAAAAATCCATTGAAACCATCGCTAAAGTGCTTATATCCTGAAGTGAGCAGGATCACAGCAACTACGAGCATAATGATTGCCTGAATAGTATTTGTGTAAACCATTGAATTTGCACCGCCAAACATCATGTAGCCGAATACAAAAAGCACTATAAATACCATGACATAAATTTCATTCACGTTCAGTGCGCTTGAAATTACCTTTGAAAGTGCGACCACAATGAGCACAATGAAAGTGATTAGCAGCAATGCGAGTAAACCCATGAAAAAAGCATAGCCTTTGTTGTTGTAGCGATCGCCTATCCATTGAGCCAGGGTGAGCGCCCTCACGGTTTGGCCGTATTTCCTGAAATTCTTTGTAAGCACAATAAGTGACATAACTGCGGCCAACGGCAAAAACACCCCATACGAAAGGAAGCCGCTAATTCCATAATTTGCAATAAACCCCGGGTTTATGACAAATGTTGCTGCGCTTGTCATTGAGGCTGCCAGCGATAAACCTACTGCTACCGGGCTGAAAAGGATATTGCCCAGTGCGTAATCGCTGATGCTTTTGGTTTTTGCGGCTCCACGGAAAACAAGAATAAGGATACCAGTCATGTAAAGTATGACAAGGATCCATGCGCCGGTTATTTGAGCTGATGAGGCCATTGTTTGTTGCTGGTTGCTAGTTGCTTGTTTCTTGTTGCTGGTTACTTGATTTGGGTCAAACAATTGTTATACTGTTGTAATACAATTGTTGCTGATTGATTATCTCCTCATGTCTCAGTCTCTCCATCTCCCCATCTCTCCGTCTCTCCGTCTCTCCGTCCTTCGTCCTTCGTCCCTTGTCTCTTATTTCTTGCCTCTTGTTTCTTGTCTCATGTAATTCACATTCGAAACGCCGCACTTGCAAACGCCAGTCCTCCTCCTGATCCAATAAACATAAGCAGGTTGCCAGGTTTAATTTTTCCTTGTTTATCGGCTTCATGCAGTGCAATGGGAATACAGGCTGAACCAGTATAACCATAATAATGCATGATGGTGGTGGCCTTGCTTCTGTCAACTTCCAGCATGTCCATCGTTTCCCAGATGCTGTTGATGTTGATCTGGGTCATAAAAAAGTGATCAATATCATTTGGTTGAACACCAATCCGGTCACAAAGTGTCCGGATCATCATGCTCCACATCCGCGGATTAAGTTCCTTTGGGAATTTTGTTACAAACTTTAGCAGGTGATCTTTATTGGTCAGCACCTTTTCGCTTAAAGGTTGATAAGTACCGCCTGCATAAATGCCCATATATCCCTCATATTCCCCATGCGTAATCAACTCGCTGCTCAGAAAACCTCTTTGAGTGTCAGTTGTAGATTTCAGGATGACGGCTCCGGCGCCATCTGCAAAAAGCGTGACGGTTTTTTTATCAGTCATGTTCAGGTACTTGCTCATGGCGTAGGCGCCGATCACAAGTACAGTGTTGTAGTTTTCGTCAGCCCGTATGTATTTCGAACCCATATCCAGTGCAGTGACAAACCCGGCACAAGCAGTATTTACATCAAAGCTGCCTGCATTTTTCAAGCCAAGCAAATGCTGCACTTTTGCTGCTGTTGAAGGAGAAATATACTCGGGAGTATCGGTGGCAATAATTAGTAAGTCAACATCTTCAGGTGCTATTTTGCCGCGTTCTAAGGCGCTTTGTGCTGCCCGAACGCTAAGGTCGGAAGTTGACTCATTTTCATTGCACCATCGCCGTTCATAAATCTGAACATTGTCAATCAGCCATTGGCTCACAGGTTCGCCCAGCAATTCATCAAAATAGCTGTTAGGAACAACCCTTTCGGGAACGTACATACCTGTGCTATGGATATAGGCGTTTCGCATTGTTTGCATATTAAATTACCACGCCACCGTCAACGCTGAGCACTGCACCGTTTATAAATCCGGCGTCATCACCTGCGAGGAAAAGATAAGCAGCAGCAATCTCTTCCGGTTTTCCGAGGCGACCGGCAGGAGTTTTGTCTTTCATTATCTGAAGTATGTTTTCGGGCATTTTTGCTACCATCTCGGTAGCAATGAATCCGGGGGCAACAGCATTCACCGTGATTCCTTTTCTGCCGAGTTCCCTGGCGAGGGTCTTTGTCATTCCTATCACACCGGCTTTGGATGCGACGTAGTTGGTTTGACCGAAGTTCCCGTACAGCGCCACAACCGAGGAAGTATTGATAATGCGCCCATAATTTTTCTCAACCATGAATGATGAGATCACTTTGGTACAGTTGAATACGCCAGTGAGGTTCACATCAATTACCTGCTGCCACGATTCGGGAGTCATTTTTTTCAGGGTGCTATCACGGGTGATGCCTGCATTGTTGATCAGGATATCAATTTTCCCAAATTTTGCGAAAGCTTCGTTTCCTGCTGCTTCAACCTCGTGGTAAATTGCAGTATTTACTTTTGTGAAACTAACTTTCAGTCCTTTACTTGTCAGATCCTTGGCGAGCAGCACACCTTTTTCCTCATTCAGATCCCAAATAATGACTGTTGCTCCTTCGTTCGCAAAGCGTTCTGCTGCGGCTTTCCCGATACCATCAGCTCCACCAGTGATGATTGCAACTCTATTTTCAAGCATTTTCATAATCCGATAATATTTAGATTTTATGTGTTATCACTATAGTTATGTCAGTTGCAAAAGCTCATCTTCAGCTTTGAACTTTGAACCCGGAACTTTGAACTTACTCCTCTCGCTTGACAATCATAGCAATCCCCTGTCCGCCGCCGATACACAGCGTTGCCAGTCCTTTTTGCACATCCCTGCGTTTCATTTCATAAAGCAAAGTTGTTAGCACACGTGCGCCTGAAGCACCAATCGGATGACCCAGGGCAATGGCGCCGCCATTGACATTTACTATATCTGTGTTCAGGCCAAGATCTTTTACAACTGCCAGCGATTGAGCTGCAAAAGCCTCGTTTGCTTCAATCAGTTGGATGTCTGAAATCTGCATCCCTGCTTTTTTCAACGCCTTGCGTGTTGCAGGTACCGGGCCATAGCCCATAATTTTAGGATCAAGACCTACATAAGCACCGGCAATAATACTCGAAAGTGGCTTCAGTCCAAGTTCCTGGGCTTTTTCCTTGCTCATCAGAACCAACATACTTGCTCCGTCATTGATTCCTGATGCATTGCCAGCCGTCACCGATCCATCTTTCTTGAAAGCTGGTTTTAGCGCAGCGAGTTTATCCAGGGTCAAACCATGCCGGGGAAACTCATCGGTATCAACCACAATGGGATCGCCTTTGCGTTGAGCGATTTCAACTTTCACAATTTCTTCTGCGAAGCGCCCCTCTTGCTGTGCTTTTTCAGTCTTATGTTGGCTCAATAGTGCAAATTCATCCTGTTCGGCACGGGAAATACTCCAGCGTTCGGCAATATTCTCTGCTGTCATTCCCATGTGTACGTTGTCGAAAATATCCGTCAGACCATCAAGGATCATGCTATCAACCAGGGTTCCATCACCCATTTTATATCCGTACCTTGCCTTGGGCAACAGGTAGGGAGCGTTCGACATGCTTTCGGTTCCTCCGGCAAGAACAATATCGGCTTCGCCCAACTGAATAATCTGGGCTGCCATCAACACAGCGCGCAGCCCTGAACCACAAAGCTGATTAATGGTTATGGCTGGAACCGTTTCAGGCACTCCGGCGCGAATACCAACCTGGCGCGCTACATTCTGCCCAAGACCTGCCGAGAGAATATTTCCAACTATTACTTCTTCTACTTGCGCAGGCACAATGCCCGAACGCGTGATGGCTTCAGCGGCAGCAATCTTGCCCAATTCAACGGCGCTTAAAGAGGAAAGTACACCACCAAAATTTCCAATGGGGGTGCGGACTGCTGAGGTTATTACTACTTCTTTCATGAGTATGATGTTTTGTGTTCAAAGTTCGGGGTTCAAAGTTCAAGAGTCCGGGTTTCGTGTTTGACGTTGGAATCAGACCATCAATAATGGCATTGGTTTCAATTTTATTGCAAAGCTAAATACGAAACATGCGAAATGAAAGGCAGAATTATAAATACAAGTGGTGGACTGAGAAATGAATGGCAGTGGTTAAATTATTTAGGATCTTATTAATCAACAGAATAAGTGTAAAGAATCATACCCTGACCTAGATTGTTTATTTGTGCTGAAATTTGTGAATAAAGTTATTGTCAATGAATGAAATATGCCTGCTTATTTCATGAACCAGATCGTTAAGCAATCGCATCTTGTGCGGATCGTCAACACAACTTTTTACTGAATCTAAAAGAATGTCCTGAAGCAGTTGCTCGCTGATTTCAAATTCCATGAACCTTGCCGAAGCATGGTACCAGATGAAGGTAGGAATGTATCCGGCGCTTTTACGGTAGCCTGCTTCTTTTTCTGATAGGTTGTATTTCCTCACGAGTGTGAGCATCTCACGGTACTTCTCTAGCAAGAACATGGTCTGCATCAGCGAAGTGAAGAATAGATGCCAGCGGTGGTTCAGAATATCGCTACGGTTAACGTCAAGGAATGATTTTCCATAACTATATGCATCTTTTGCCTTGCCAGTTTTATTCAGGCATTGCAAATAGAATGATGCAAATCCAATGCGGTTATGTGGACTGATAGTACTTCTGAAATCCGTAAATGAATCTTGCATAAGTTTCAGGGCTGCTTCGTGTTTTTTTGCCCTCAGCAAGACTGCACAAAGGTTATTCAAATACTGAAGATAATCGGAACCTCTGTGACGGATTGATAAATACCCATAATACTCAGCCTTATCCAGTTCGTTGTATCGTGAATGGACCATCAGCCGGTTGGCATAGTAATTTACCAATATCCTGCGACTATAGATTTCACCACGGATGATCATCTGGTCGAGATCTTCGTATAAACTAATTAATTTGTCGTATTCGCGGTAATTGTAATATAAAAATGTGAGCCTCACGATTGCATAGTAGCGGTTCAAACCATCCAGGGTTTCATCCTTGAAAACTGATACCAGCCATTCTTCCCATTGCTTTGATTCCTTACCGGGCGTGGCATACTGATCGACAATATCAATAGTAGCTTCGTGTAATTGCTGGTTAGTTTGCTTTGAGCGCTGGTAAAGTTCCCTGTATTTTTCAAGAAACGCCTCGGTTAAGCTACGGTAATTGTATCGAACGCGAATTAACAGGTAATAGCGGTAGTTCTGAACCAGTTCATAAAACCGGATAAAATAATAGTTCGGAAAACTGAAACGTTTGATAGTTCTTATGAGTTCCTCCTCATCGCCGGGGGTGAGAGAATCGAGGATGATCTTTTGGTCCAGCTTATTCAGCCAAGCAAAGAAAACATCAGCGTCAACAGCTTCCAGTTTTTTTCCAATCCAGGTTTTAAGGTTGGAGTATTTGCGTTTATCAATGCCGGTATCGAATACCCCTGGCTGGTTTATATTTTCTGCATTATGAATGATTTTATCCAGAATGTTGATGTTGTCGGCATCCTGCATTTGTTGCACCTGTTTCAGGTGCCTGGCTTCATGCGGTAATATGGTATTAACGAACTCTGCAAAGCGGCTGAGCTTTTTACGGGATTTTGATTTCATCAATTTTCGGAGATTGATGCACAAAGATAAAGCATACGATTGAATGCTTCACATGATAAAACATCATCGTTGTCCGGTAAATTATTCGTAAAACTATCAAATCCATTAATTTGTGAAACCTCTACGAGGTACTTGTATTATTTGGGTTACTTTTTTCTACAATACTTTATCGCCTACAGCGAATCCACTGCGAAGTGAGACGGGTTCCGCGTAGCGGATATAGAATTGAAGATTAACCTTATAATAGTTCTTTTTTCCACGTAGTGGATAAACAAGTTTTAGCCGGACAATAGTCAAGAAAAACATGATGCTGCTGAACACAACCGGAAAAGTACTTTTTTTTTATTTGAAAACTATTAAACCGTAAAAGTTTTATAGTTTTGCACCTGAAATCCGGATACATGGAAACCAAAAACAAGATACTTGGAAAAGCCAGTGAGATGTTCGTCTCGCTTGGTGTTCGAAATGTTACTATGGACACACTTGCGGGAGAACTTGGCATTTCAAAACGTACCATTTACGAGCTCTTCAATGATAAGGATGCACTGGTAATTGAATGTATCCGTCACATTATTGTCGAAAACAACAAAGGCTTTTTAAAAATTATTGAAAGTTCGGAAAATGTTGTGGAGGCCATGTTTCAGATCATACGCATTCAGAAAGAGAATCGCCAGAGTTATCCGAAGGTTTTTACTGAGGATATCAAACGATATTACCCACTGGTTCAAGCCTCATTTTATTCATCCAAACACGATCTTGAAAAATTTTCCGCAACCTTTACTTTGCTTGAAAAGGGTCGTGCGCAGGGCATATTCCGAACCGATCTGAGAACCGATCTTGTTGACAACTTCATTCATGAGATCATTTCCATAGTGCATACCAGTGATCGCATTCGCTTGCTCAATCCATCTGACACTGATTTGATAAGCAATATTATGTTACCCTATTTCAGGGGTATCTGTACGCCTAAAGGGCTTGAATTAATGATTAAGTATTTTGAAGAAATTAATAATTAGCAGACACATGAAAACTAAATTCCTAACAATGCTTCTGCTGTTTCTTTCAATCAGCGTCATGCTTGTTGGCCAGCAAAAGTTATCGCTTAGTCTTGAAGATGCCCGCAGCTATGCGCTTGAACACAACAAGGCAATGATCAACTCGGATTACACAATTGACAAGGCAGAACTTGCTGTGCGTGAAGCCATCGCCAACGGACTTCCGCAGGTAAACGCATCCATGGATTATTCGAATGCCCTGGGCGCTAAAATATCCATACGTTTTAACGAAGCCATGCCGGCTACTGAAATTGACATCAGGCCACAGAGCAATTTATACCTGAACGTAGGTCAGTTGGTATTCAGTGGTAATTATATTGTTGGTGTTCAAACCGCGAAACTGTACCGGGAACTGAGCCAACTGGGCTATCAGAAAACCGAGCTCGAAGTTATAGCGCAGGTTTCTGATGCTTACAATCTTGTGCTTATGGCTGGTCAGCTCAACGAAGTGCTAAATCAAAACTTAACGAACCTTAAAAGTCTTTACGAAAAAACCGCTGTCCTTGAACATGTTGGCATCATCGAAAAAACTGATCTCGACCAGCTTTGGGTTCAGGTTAATACCCTTCAGAATGCAGTAACATCATCGGAACGCCAGCTTGAACTTGCATATAACTTATTACGGCTTCAACTCGGCGCTACGGTTGATACTGAAATAGTGCTGACCGAAACCCTTGACGGAATGATTGCCGGTGCCAGGTTCGAAAACCTGATGCTTCAGCAGTTTAAAGTAGAGCAAAACATTGACTTCAAAATGTTGCAACAGCAGGAAGTCATCAGTGAGAAAATGATTGATATGCGAAGGTCCAATGCGCTGCCTACTGTGTCAGCATTTTATCGTTACACCTATAAATTGCTTAAGCCCGATTTTGATATGACGCCTGCCAACATGGTTGGCTTGCAAATGAATATTCCTTTGTTTTCGAGCGGTTTGAGGCATTGGCAAACCAAACAGGCAATCATTGATCTTAAAACGGTTCAGAATAATATGGCGTTATTAAATGATCAGTTAGAGATCCAGGAGAAACAATTGCTCTTCAACTTTCGCAATGCACTTGAAACTTACACGAATCAGCAAAATAATGTTGAGGTTTCACGAAGGATTTACCAAAGCCTGAAGCTAAAATATGAACAGGGCATGATTTCGGGCCTCGACCTGATTGCTGCCGATAATAACTATTTAAGAGCCGAAACGGATTATATTTCAGCAAAGATGCAGGTTCTCAGCTCGCGCCTGCAACTCGAAAAACTTTACGGAACCATTCAATAATCTCAAAATAATATCAAGATGAAAAGAGTATTTTTTATTGCGATCACTGCAATTGCAATAATGGCGTTTTCCTGCACTCCCGCCAAACAGGAACAGTCAACTGCCGAAACCACTGAAAAATCAGAGCCTGTAAGAACCATCACCCTCGATTATCAAACCATTTCCAGAACTGTTGATTACACCGCCACACTGCAAGCTTACGAAGAGATACATTTGGCTCCGAGTACTCCAGGCAGGATTGAAAATATTTATGTTGAAGTTGGCACCCGCGTTGCAAAAGGCGATGCACTTGTTCAAATGGATAGGACCCAATTGCACCAGGCCGAAGTGCAGTTAGCAACACTGGAGGCAGATTTTAAACGCTTCGACACCTTGCAGAAAGTGGGCAGTATTCCGCAGCAGCAATACGATCAGCTGCAAGCTCAGGTTGATATTGCACGAAATAATATTGCCTTCCTGCGCGACAATACCCGCCTTATTGCTCCATTCAGTGGAGTAATCTCCGGTAAATATTATGAACCTGGTGAGATGTTCTCAGGAGCTCCCAACCCAATGGTAGGTAAAGCTGCTATTGTTTCGCTTTTGCAGATTGACCGGCTTAAAGCCATTGTCTCAGTTTCTGAACGCTTTTTTCCGTTGCTGAAAGCAGGCCTGGAGATCAAAGTAATGACGGATATTTATCCTGATAAGGATTTCAAAGGGCGTGTCTTCCGTATTCATCCGACCATTGATCCGGCCAGCCGTACATTCAATGTTGAAGTTGCAATTGATAATTATGAAAGTTTGCTCCGACCAGGCATGTATTGCCGTGTGAGCCTTGATCTTGATCAGTTTCAGGCGATGGTGGTGCCTGCGATTGCAGTGCTGAAAATGCAAGGTTCAAACGACCGATACATGTTTATTGAAGAAGGCGGGAAAGCTAAGCGTGTTGCTGTTACTATCGGAAAAAGATATGATGACCAGGTAGAAGTAATCAGCGATGTACTTAAACAGGGCGATCAAATAGTTGTGAGCGGCCAGGCCCGCCTGCTTGATGGTATGAAGGTGGAAGTAGTTAAACCAGAGTAAAGCTCCAAGCCCCAAGCCCCAAGCCCCAGGCCCAAAACCCAAAAATCAAAGCCCAATGTTCAAAGCTGATAACTCAAACACATGAACACCGCAACACTGTATCACTTCAACACTGTATCACTGCATCACTGCATCACAAATAAATCCGTGAAAATCTGCAAAATCTGCGTCATCAGCGGTCTATTAAAATCGTAAATCGTCAATAACAATGAGTATCTACAAAAATGCTGTTAACAAGCCGATAACCACTCTGATGGTATTTGCGGCTGTTGTTGTGATGGGAATTTATGCCTTCACAAGAATCCCGGTTGACTTGTATCCCGAGCTTGATCCGCCGTATATATCGGTAATGACTACCTACGCCGGAGCCAATGCGGCTGACATAGAAATAAATGTTACCAAACGGCTCGAAGATGCTTTCAATACGGTTGATAAGGTAAAGGAAGTAGTTTCAATCTCGAGCGACAATCTCTCCGTAATCACGCTGGAATTTTCGTGGGAAGCCAACCTCGATGAGGCTACCAACGAGATTCGCGATGTAATTGACCGCATTTACCAATATATGCCCGATGGTGTTGACAGACCTGCAATTTTTAAATTCAACACCAATATGATGCCTATCGTATTCTTTGCTGTAACAGCAAAAGAAAGTTACCCGGGCCTGGATAAGATACTGGATGAAAAGATCATCAATCCCCTGAACCGTGTTGACGGCGTGGGCTCGGTGGGCATGATTGGTGCCCCAAGGCGGGTGGTTTATGTAGAGGTTGATCCCCGAAGGTTGGATGCTTACCACCTTACCATAGAGCAAATCGGAAATTTGATTGCAGCTGAGAACCTGAATATGCCTTCCGGAAATATCAAGATGGGGCAAATGGATTACCAGTTACGCATACAGGGAGAGTTTAACGAGAGCTATGAACTGAATAACCTGGTGGTTGGAAACTACAATGGCAACCTCGTTTACCTGCGCGATGTTGCAATGGTAAACGATACCCTCAAGGATCGGACAATTGATGAGAAAATAAGCGGTGAAACAGGTCTTCGCATGTTTGTGATGAAGCAGTCAGGTGCGAACACAATACAGGTGGCCAGGGATATACGTGAAAATCTTGAAGAACTTAAAAAAGATCTGCCTCCTGATATCAGGATCAATCTGATCATGGATACTTCAGATTTTATCAAAGGATCAATCAGTAATCTTTCTCGCACCCTGATGTTCGCTTTCCTCTTCGTGGTGCTCGTTGTGCTTTTCTTCCTCGGGCGCTGGCGTGCAACATTTATCATTGTACTTACCATTCCTATATCGCTGATCGTGGCATTCGTTTATTTATTTATTACCGGCAATTCCGTGAATGTTATTTCACTTACTTCCCTGTCTATTGCAATAGGTATGGTAGTGGACGATGCCATTGTCGTACTTGAGAACATAACCCGGCATATCGAACGTGGCAGCAGTCCCCGCGAAGCTGCCATTTATGCCACCAACGAAGTTTGGCTCTCGGTAATTATTACTACGCTGGTAGTCGTTGCCGTTTTCTTCCCGCTTACGCTGGTTGGCGGAATGACCGGTGTATTGTTCAAACAACTTGGATGGATTGTAACAATTACCGTGACAACTTCAACACTTGCGGCCATCACGCTCACACCAATGCTATCATCGCGATTACTGAGGCAGCATAAGAAAAAATTACATTTGCCCCGTCTCAGCTATGAGCGCACCATTGAAGCATTTCTTACGAATGTAGATGACTTTTACGTGAAAATACTCAGATGGGCATTGTATCATAAAATATTCGTGATCATTTTTACCTTTCTTATCTTTATCAGTTCCTTGTTTTTATTCAGGTTTGTGGGAACCGATTTTATGCCCGAAACCGATGAGTCGCGTATTATGGCTTCCATTGAGTTGCAAACCGGGACCAGGGTTGAGGAAACCATGAAGATAGCTCGGAGCATTGAAAAGATTGTGCAGGAGCAGTATCCTGAAGTACTCGTGATGGCCGCTTCATCCGGTTCTGACGATGAAGGTAGCATGTTTTCTTTATTTTCAACCGCCGGTTCAAACATCATTAACCTGATGATGAGACTCAGGCATGTAGAAGAAAGAGACCGCAGTGTGTGGGAAATCGCTGATGGTCTCAGGGAACAGATCGCCCAATTTCCAGAAGTTGTAACTTTTAGTGTGAACACTGCCGGCGCCGGAATGGGATCAACCACGAACACCGTGGATGTTGAAATTTATGGTTACGATTTCAATGCCACCAATACCATTGCCGAAGAGATTCGAGACAGGGTAATGAAGGTAGAAGGTGCAACGGATGTTACAATTAGCCGAAAGAAAGACAAACCGGAATTACAGATACTGCTCGACAGAGAAAAACTTTCATCGAACGGCTTGAATACAGCCATGGTTTCCGGTATGATCCGAAACAGGATCAGCGGGATGCTTGCTTCGCGTTTTAAGGAACAAGGTGATGAATACGATATCCGGATAAGGCTTTCAGAGGAATTCCGCAGCTCAATTTCCGATCTTGAAAATCTTACGATCCGGAATCCAATGGGCAAAATGATCAAGCTAAAGGAGATTGGAAGCGTAGAAGAGTATTGGGGCCCTCCGGCCATTCAGCATAAGAGGAAAGAGCGTATTGTAACCGTTTCAGCCAAACCGAACAATACCTCATTAGGTGAACTGGCAAAAGAAATTACTGCTGTAATTAAGGATGTTGAAATGCCACAGGATGTGATGATTGCAGTGGGTGGCGCTTACCAGGAGCAGCAGGAATCTTTTATGGATTTGGCGCTGTTGATGCTCATCAGTCTGATCCTGGTTTTTATTGTTATGGCCTCGCAGTTTGAGTCGTTTACAATGCCCTTCGTGATCATGTTCTCTATTCCTTTTGCGTTCACAGGAGTAATTTTTGCCTTGTTGATCACAGGAACAACGCTTAGTGTAGTTGCTGCTCTCGGGGCAGTGTTGCTGATAGGAATCGTTGTTAAAAACGGGATTGTGTTAGTTGACTTTACCAACCTGATGCGCGACCGTGGAATGAAACTGTATGAAGCAATTATAGCTTCAGGGAAATCGCGCTTACGCCCTGTGTTGATGACAGCGCTAACAACCATGCTGGGAATGTTGCCGCTTGCGCTCAGTACCGGTGAAGGTTCGGAAATATGGAGCCCTATGGGCATTACAGTCATTGGCGGACTTGTATTCTCTACTTTAATTACAATGGTGCTGATACCGGTTATGTACGCAGTATTGTCGCGTTCCGGGGAAAGGGACAAGACCAGAAAACTTCGCAAAAAATTCCAGTTCCTCGAATAAGCAGGCAAAGCCGAATTACGAATTACGAATTACGATTTAGGAATTACGATTATCAATTTTACCAGAATGAAAGCAGTTTTTATAGTGTTCAACCAGGCACATTCCGAAAGGATCGAATTTATACTTGACCATCTCCATATCAGGGGCTACACATGGTGGAGTGAAGTAAAAGGCCGTGGCTCAGAACTGGGCGAACCAAGAATGGGAACCCACACATGGCCCGAAATGAATTCAGCTATGCTGACAGTTATCCCGGCAGACAAAGTTGATGAACTGCTGGATAAAGTGAAGAAACTTGACCAGATCAACCAGGAAGTAGGAGTGAGGGCTTTTGTGTGGGAGATCACAAAAGCCTTATAAGCATGCTCGTTGTGTTTTTCTACCTGAAACCTTCCGGCTTTTTGATAGTGAAAACCCTGGTTATGTTGAACCCGAAATAGATATCGCCATTCAGCCAATCGCCGGTGGTTTCGGTAATAAAGCCGCGGTCGAACATAGGTTGTGAATTGGTGAAGTGAAGCTGGAATACATGGCCACCGGTTTCAATGTCGAACCCGAGTGAAAGTGAGTTTTTGAAATCCCCCGATTGCTGATTGGGCAAAACGTAGAAATACTCTCCATTGAATGTCATACGGCTGGTGAGTTTTACTCTCGCACCGGCTCCTACAGCAAAAATATCGTTGCTGTCGTCTTCGGTAGGAACCAGGTTTTTATGGATCAAAGCAGGCATTAGCTGAAACGAAAAGTTGTTGTTGAATTTTCGTGCAATCAGCAATTGGTGCGTGTAAGCCAGCCTAGACGAGAAATAATTGGGTCTTTCATTGTTCTGCCAGCGTAATGATGTAAGGGTGGTAGCTGAGTACAGCGTTAGTGAAACCGGCATGTTGCGCAGTCCGCTGCTTTGCCGGAGCAATTTCACTTTAGCAAAACCGTCGTAGGTTTTCTGGAATGTGCTGCGGCCTATTCCAAGGCATAACCAATCATTAAAACTGTATTCGAACCCAAGGCGCATGGTTGCCTGGTCGAGGCCAAACAGGTTATAAGCGCCATCGTTTATTTTTCCAAAATGATGCGAAATAATAAACAGCAGCACGCCCGGTGCCGGGTTCTCAACAGACTGTGCATTTACTACACGGGTTGTTTTAAAAGTTGCGTAAGCATATTCGGTGGTTTCTTCCTCTTCTTCGCCAAAGAGATCCATCAGGTCCTGCGAACTGGCATTGAAGATGATGCCTACGAAAAATAAAAAAAGAACAGTTTTGCTAAAGTGTTGCATATTTTGTGGATTAGAGTTTCCTCATGGCCACATCCACCCTGATTTCGATGTTTTCGGCGATATTGCTTGCAACCGCTTTAGGTATGGTTACATTATAATCGCTGAGGCGGATGTTGAAAACACAATTGCCGGTCAGGTCGTCACCCTTAACCTCAAATGTGCCGTTTTCCTTAACTTGTTTTGTGACCCCATGGATCGTAAGATCTCCTTCGACAATTGCATTATAAACCCCGCTTTTTGAGAGGTCAATTTCCGTGAGGTTCGAAACCTTGCCTGTGAAGGTTGCATTGGGGAATTTATGTGATTCCACATAATTTTCATTGAAATGTTCCTCCATCAGGGCTTTTTCAAATTCAAATGATTTCATCAGAATCCTAAATACGAGCTCACCGGTTCCGGCATCAAAGGCCGTATTAACCTGGCGGTTGTGTGCTTCAATGTTTTCGAGAGGTGCTTCTGAGAAAAAGGAAATATGCCCGTTGCGGGTCATATATTTTTGTGCCTGAGCGCTAAAAGATACTAAAATAAAAATGCCTGAAAGCAGAATAGCTGCCAATAAGTGGTTGCGTTTCATAATTGATTGTGTTAAGTGGTTTTGATATTTAATTCATTTTAAATAACAACCTACACTTGCAAAAGTTATTCCACAATCGAACATTTATCCATAATCACATCACCGGTAAAGCCGGTGCACAATCCTTTGATTTTGATAAAGTCTCCAATATGAATGCTGTGGGCTTTCTCGTTAGCTTCCGGAAGTACGGTACAACGCACGCCCTCAGGCCCGAAGGCTCCATCGTCAAAGGTGAATACAAGGATTACCAATTCTCCGGATTCTTCACAATTATCGAGGTTACCCTCAATCTGTATTATTTTCCCACTATACTTCTCGTTTGAACCTTCAGGATCGTTGATAAACGCATCATATAGCTCTGCTGCAGTAAGATTGAACTCCGGTTTTGCTGCAGCAAAATCGCGGTGGGGTTTGTTGTAAACAAACACATAGCCTAAAACTCCGGCAATGATGCCGAGCAGGAATAGACCGATAAGGATTTTTAGCCAGGTTTTCATGGTTGGTTTTTTTTTATGATTATTCCAGATTCAGATTCAAAATTCAATTTCCATTTATCAATTATTCAGTGCTCCATCATCAATCCATTTTTGAATTTTCAGGAGGTTGCAGTTTGAAAGTTTGATCCCCGAAGGTGGCATTATGGCGAAACCATTCTGGTGGTTAATGGCTCCCCAGAACCTGCCATTATCAATCTGAGTTTTCAGGCCATTATAGTTGTTTAGGATAACGCCTGCATTAGGGATGTTCTGATTGTGGCAACCTATACAATGCGTTGAGAGTATGGGAGCTATAGTTCCGGAATAGGTTACATTGAGTGTATCGCATCCTACCACTCCAGTACCGGGATCGCCATAAAGGTACTCTTCATTATCATAGTAGCATCCTGATACAATGATGATCAACACGAAGAAAATCAGAGGAAAATACGAAAAACAATACTTTTTCATTTTGCGTGACAATTAATGATTCAGGTTAACTTCACTCTTCATCACAGGTAAGATCCTTAGCTCCCTGTAATATCCATTTTCTTACCATAGCTATCTGGTCATTCCCAAGACGGGGATATGGTGGTTTTGGCATTCTTTTTTCCTCATCATCTTCAACCAGTACTTCATACAAGTCGCTTCCATTGGGATTGCCAGGTTTAACATCTCCTGTGTTCTTAACATTAGAATAACTGTCAAGAATTACACCATCAGAAGCAGTAGCTGCATCATGACAACCGGCAAAAGCGCAAGAGGAAAGCAGAAGTGGCAGTATATCCCGTTCAAAATACACGGTATCAGGGTGGCATGGATCTCCTACAATTGGCACGTTTTCCGGTTCATGGCGGCATTGAACGATGAGGATCGCAACCAAAATTACCGGAATAAAGATTAAATGCCCTGGCTTCATAGAAAAATTGATTTAAGCGTAAAAGTATTTAATTATTTATTAAAATGAGACATGATGCTGTTTTTTGCCTGAAATTATACTACCAGGAAATGCTAATTGGGTTCACCGGCAATAATAAAACTGATGGCTGCCCCACCTCCGGGTGCAATTTTTAATTCGATTTCTGATTTATTATCTGCCTCGAATGAAGTTATTGCATAGCTGTCAGGATTCGAATCCCAATGAGCATCCGGGCCATCAGCATAAAGTGTGGCGGTATATTTTATCCCCGGTTTCAGAAAGTCAGTTTTTATTGTGATGTTGCGCGCTTCCTCATTGCTGATGCTGCCCAGGAACCAATTGCCTGTTTCCCTTTCCTCGCGCGCAATTGTAACATATTCGCCAATTTCACCATTGAGCACTTGCGATTGTTCCCAATCTACACCTACATCCCTGATAAACTGAAATGCCGGATGGTTTTCATAATTTTCCGGTAAATCTGCAGCCATCTGCAATGGGCTATATAGCACTACATACAATGCCAGTTGCTGGGCCAGCGTGGTATTAACCTGGTTGTCCTTTTTATATGGTTCAAGCTTGATGTTGAAAATGCCGGGTGTATAATCAATAGGGCCGGCAAGCATTCGTGTGAACGCAACGATGGGAAGATGTTTCGGCGGATTGCCACCATCAGTAGCCCAGGCGTTGAATTCCTGTCCCCGCAATCCTTCGCGTGAAACATCATTGGGAAAGGTTCGCCTTAAGCCGGTTGCCATAATCGGTTCATGACTGTTTACAGCTACTTTATGTTTGGCAGCGGTTTGAAGCACCCGCATATAATGGTTCACCATAAACTGGTTATGATGATATTCGCCTTTGGGGATGATGGTTCCCACATAACCTGTTTTTACCATTCCAAAGCCGTAATGTTCCATCAGCGCATAAGCTGTGTCCAATTGTTGCTCATACGTGCTT
This sequence comes from Bacteroidales bacterium, assembly GCA_014860575.1. Taxonomy (NCBI): domain Bacteria; kingdom Pseudomonadati; phylum Bacteroidota; class Bacteroidia; order Bacteroidales; species Bacteroidales bacterium. The sequence continues at coordinate 112,682 of JACZJK010000046.1, read as the reverse complement.
ACAGCTGAAGATGTTTCGTGATGCATGATCATCCTGACACCATTTTCTTTGGCATAGCGCGCTACTTCATCAAGGTCATAATCGGGGTAGGGCGTTACAAAATCAAAGATACCTTCACGGTCGGCGGTTCCGATCCAATTTTCCCAACCGGTATTCCAACCTTCCACCAGCACGGCTCCTATATTATTTTGCGCAGCGAAATCAATGTAGCGTTTGGTGTTTTCAGTGGTAGCTCCATGGCGGCCATGTGGTTTAAAGCTCTTATCCGGGGCAATACCGTAATCCCAGCTTGCTTTCCCGAGATGCATTTCCCACCAGATGCCAACATATTTCGTAGGTTTGATCCACGAAACATCACCGAGTTTATTCGGTTCGTTAAGATTCAGGATCAGCTTCGACTCAATGAGTTTGCCAGCTTCTTCCGTTACCTGTATTATACGCCAGGGCGTGCTGAATGGTGTTTTCTGAGCCACCTTATAATCGCGCCACGATCCAACAAGGTTTGAGCGCATCGAAAAGGTTTCTGGATAAATTTGAAGCGTTATACCGGCATAATCAATCAACGCGGCTTCATGAAAGCTCAGATACAAGCCATCATCTGTTTTCATTGTAACGGGTGTATTCACCGCATTTACGGGAATATAGGTTTGAGCCAGGTTCGGATGATCGCGTTTGCTAAGTGCATCAATTTCACTGAAACGGGTCGTGTTGTTTAGGTGTTCGTAGATATCCCAATCTCCTGGTGTCCACCAGCATTTATGATCGCCGGTGAGATTGAAAATGGTATTTTCCTCGGTGATAAATACTTCTTTCAGATTGGGCTGATCCGGGAATTCAAACCTGAAACCCAGGCCATCGTCATACATTCTGAAGATTAGATTGAAAGTCCTTTGCAGGCTATCATTTTCCTGGAAACTGACTGTAAGCTCATTGAAATTATTTTCAACAAAGCGTTGTTCCCCCCAGGGCAATTGCCAGGTTTCATTAAATGAACGGGTTGTCGCTTTTGTAATCTTAAGTCTTTCGCTTATTGAAGGCTGGTCGAGCAAATCAAAACCCAATATAGATTCCTTAATAACTGTTTTTTCTTTATAAGTGATTGTATATGCTGCCTGCCCGTTTTCAAGTGTGGATATAATGGCCACCAGCTCTCTGGAGGGAGATTTGATTTCTGTATTTGGTTTCATCTGGCAACTTGCTGTTAGCAGGGCGAAAAGTATAGCCATCAATTGGAAATGAATTGATACCTTGCTTTTTGGGTCTGTTTTTTTCATTTTCATGAATGTTTTGTGAACAATTTAATTTGTTATTCTCCACAGCCTGTTTCTAAGCTGATGTCCTACAATATTACAAATAATCCCGAATCCCGGCATTGTATATTTTCTGAATCATTTTTACCCAAAAAAGGTTAAACTCTTGTTTCACTATATTATTGCCGGCCAGAAGTTGTAATTTTGTGACCAATACACAATGTTTACTGAGGTGGTCTTATCCTCTCAATTCACTGAATATCAATTGTTCGGAGTGAAGAGCAAAATTGAATTTAATCACAATAAGCAAATAAGAGTAGATAAGATTTTTGTTCACCCTATGGCATCTGAATTGTTGGAAAGCGGAATCTTAACATTTGCCTGCAACTTCTTTTTAATTGAAACGTTGTTTTAATATCAAACTCACACATTATGAAACCTACCAATAAGATTTTAATGTCTCTGCCTACGCCTCTGATTATAGTCCTGATTTTGGTCAGTTTTAGTTTCAGTACGCTTACGGCACAACTATACGATTCCCGTTCCACTACTCAGAAATACAATGCTGCATTTCAACTGATCAGCATGGCTTATGTTGATAGTGTGAACCATCAGGAACTTACCGAAACGGCTATCAAGAGCATGCTCAAGGAACTTGATCCCCACTCGGTATATATGACGAAGGAGGAAGTCACCAGGGCCAATGAGCCTTTGATGGGCAACTTTGAAGGCATTGGCGTTCAGTTCCAGATTTTTAAGGATACAATTGTTATCATTTCACCAATCCCTGGAGGCCCGAGCGATAAACTTGGCATTATGGCCGGAGATAAAATTGTAAAGATCAATGGAGAAGAATCTGTTGGTGAGGTCATTAACAACAATTATGTAATGGAGCGTTTGCGTGGCAAAAAGGGAAGCGAAGTTACAGTGTCAATTTTCCGGCAGGGCAAAAATGATTTGCTGGATTTCAATATCATTCGTGATAAAATCCCCCTTAACAGCGTTGACGCAACGTATATGGTTTCAGATGAAACTGGCTATATCAGGCTTAACCGGTTCGCAAGAACAACCATGGATGAGGTTCGCCAGGCCATTACTGCATTGAAATTAGAAGGAATGCAAAACCTCATCCTCGATCTGCGTAATAACTCCGGTGGTTTTCTTGATGTTGCTGTTGACCTTTCAGACGAATTCCTGGATCGCGATAAAATGATCGTTTATACCGAAGGCCTGCGCAGCCCAAGGCAAGACTTTAGGGCAACCAGCAGAGGCAGCCTGCTGAAAGGAAAGGTTATTGTAATGATTAATGAGGGTTCAGCATCAGCCAGCGAAATTGTTGCAGGTGCAGTACAGGATTGGGACCGAGGTTTGGTCCTTGGACGCCGTTCATTTGGTAAAGGCCTTGTGCAACGCCCTTTCAATCTCCCTGACAGCAGCGTGATCAGGCTCACGACAGCTCGCTATTACACACCCTCGGGTCGTAGCATTCAAAAACCATATGATGAAGGTGTGGCCGAATATCACAAAGATATTTCAAAACGATTGGAACATGGCGAAATGGTTCATGCCGACAGCATTCATTTCCCCGATTCCCTGAGATATTTAACAAATAATAAAAGGGTTGTTTATGGAGGCGGAGGCATTATGCCAGATATCTTCCTTCCTTTTGATACCTTAGGAACTTCGGAGTATTATTCGCTGTTATCGCGCAAGGGAGTTATAAATAGTTTCACGCTTGAGTTTATGAACCAGAACCGCCAGGAGATGGAAAAGGAATATCCGGTTTTAGAAGCTTTTATAGCTGAATTTGAAACCGATGAGGAATTCATGGAAAGCTTTTATGCTTTTGCTGAAAAAGAAGGAGTTGAAAGAGATAACGAAGGCATTGAGGCTTCCGGGACTCACCTTGCTGTAATGCTGAAAGCGTTGCTCGGACGGAATCTGTTCGATCTCAATGCGTATTACAGGATCATCAGCGATATAGACCGTGAATTGCAGCAAGCAGTACAGACAATGGCAGATGATTTGGTTTTCAGAAATATTCTGGTAGCAAATTAGGCTTTTGAACCATAACGAAAAGCTGGTTGCAGGCAAATAACAAAATGCTGTTAACTGTCTGCCTGGCTTGAATTTCGCGAATACCACCAAAAAAATATCCGTACAATGTTGGCTCTTTGAGCCAAATCCATAAATTTGCTTGTTCAAATATTCACTTAGGAACAAACACTACATCATCATGGCTAATTTAGCTACGCGTTACATGGGATTGGATCTCAGGAACCCTATTATTGTTGGAAGTTCAGGACTAACATCCTCACTTGACAATGTAAAAGAACTTGAAAGAAGCGGTGCAGGGGCTATTGTGCTCAAATCGCTTTTTGAAGAGCAAATCCGCTATGAGATCAACAAGGCAATGAACCAAACCGATAGCCCCGATAGCCATTATCCTGAGGCGCAGGATTATATCAGTAATTATTCGCGTTCGCACCATATTGATCATTACCTCAAACTCATCAGCGATTCAAAGCAAGCCGTTTCAATTCCAGTGATGGCCAGCATCAATTGTGTGAGTGCAGAAGAATGGATTTCTTTTGCCAAAAAGATTGAAGACGCCGGTGCAGATGCCCTGGAATTGAATGTTTTTATTCTACCTGCCGATCCGAACTTTAGCGGCGAGCAAAATGAACAGATATATTTTGATATCCTTGATCAGGTAAAGAGACAAATCAATATTCCCATCGCATTGAAAATTAGTTATCATTTCTCGGGTCTTGCAAAAACGGCGCTCAAACTATCATGGGCTGGAGCAAAAGGAATGGTTCTGTTTAACCGGTTTTACTCCCCTGATATTAATGTTGATACCCTCAAGGTAATTCCATCAAACATATTCAGTACACCGGAAGAAATCAGTACCAGCCTCAGATGGGTAGCCATGCTCAGCGATCGCTTGTATTGCGACATTGCCGCTTCTACCGGCGTGCACGACGGAAAAGGCGTTGTTAAACAGTTGCTTGCCGGTGCTAAAGCTGTTCAGATTGCTTCTACATTATATAAAAATGGTTTCGGACGCATTGGTGAAATGCTGAAATACCTCGAAACATGGATGGAGAAACAAGGTTATAATACCACCGAAGAGTTTATTGGGGCGCTCAGCCTTAAAAAAGCCGAGAATCCTGCCGCCTGGGAAAGGGTTCAGTTTATGAAGCATTTTGCAGGCATTGAATAGTTAGCAGTAACTTTAAAAGAACGAAAGTGCATAGAGACAAATTAATAACATTTGCTGAACTAATTAATGTTTTGGAAAATGATTCAACAGATAATAATTATAAATCTGCAGTTGATAATTTATTGGAAGCATTTACAGATTGGCCAACGCAAGATATAGAAGAACCAAGTGAAATGGTTTGTGAATTAAAGCTGCAAGTAAAAGAAAAACTCACTTTCGATAATCTGGATAAATATTTAAAAAGGCTAGAACCAGATAAAGATTTTTGGGAAATAGAATCATTAAAATCTTTATTAGAATTGTTTGACTTTGAGCAAAACAAGACTGTAGATAAAGATATCGAATTAGAAATAATTATTGACAGAATAACAAAGCATTATAGAAAGTAGAGCTACTGCTAGCAAAGGCTAAACGCTATCGGACGCATGGTGGTAAGGAGAAAGATAGTAAATTTATTCAATAATAGTGCATGCCGGAAAGAAATGCTTTCATAACTGCCCGTCAGCGCTTAGCCTCAACCGCTAAGCCATCCTTGCCACATTTCAGGTATGGCAAAAAAAACGGTCAGAATTTTCCATGCCTTTAACATTCACCTCAGAGATGAAGTGAAGCGTGCAGCAGGCTAAAGCACAACACAAGGTATTATTGCTGGCTTTTTCGTTTGTGATGCCAGCTTGATGACGATTTTTTTTGATTTGCGGAATAGTTGCGCTTTTTGCCAGATTTATTGTCGGGATAACGCTTCCTTTCAGGCCTCTTCCCGGAGGGTTCGTAGGCTGGTGATGCACCAATTGCTTCGGGCAGGGCAACTTTTTCAACGGTTCGGGCAATAAGTCTTTCAATATCGGCAAATTTTCCCCGCTCCCTTTCACCAATGAATGTTACAGCCTGGCCTTCACTTTCGGCACGGGCGGTGCGGCCAATCCGATGAACATAATCCTCTGCATCATGGGGTACATTGTAATTGATGATCATGTCAATGTCTTCCACATCAATCCCCCGCGAAATTATATCCGTGGCGATAAGCACCCGTATCTGGCGGTTCTTAAAGCGGTTCATCACCTCGCCTCTTTCTTTTTGCTCAAGATCGGAATGGATTTCTTCTATAGCTGTTTCGGTTTTCTGCAAAACCTTGCTCAATTCCTTTACCTTCGATTTGGTATCGCAAAAAATAACAATGCTTTTAAGTGATGAATCCTGGATCAGGTGTTTTACCAGAGGAATTTTTTGGTGTTCGGATATGATATAGGCTTCCTGCTTAATCTTTTCAGGCGGGCGGGAAAGGGCGATGTTGATTTCCCTGGCATTGCGAAGTATTTTCCGTGTAAGTTCCCTGATTCTTCCCGGCATGGTAGCCGAAAAAAGCAAGCTCTGCCTTTCCTTAGGCAACTGATTGATGATTTTCATGATGTCATCATAAAAACCCATGTCCAGCATGCGGTCGGCTTCATCGAGAACTAGGAACTTCAGGTTCTGAAAGTTGACATAACCCATGGTGAGATGGCTGATCATGCGGCCCGGAGTGCAAACCACTATGTCAACACCTTTTTTCAATGCCGACTTTTCATTTTCGTAGAGTTGGCCGTCGCCACCACCATATACCGCAAGCGAGCTTACCGATGTGAAGTACCCAAAGCCTTCTACTTGTTGGGTAATCTGCAGGGCGAGTTCTCTTGTGGGTACGATCACCAATGCTTTGATTTGATCGTTAAATGGCGAAGAAACAATGTTTTGTAAGATGGGAAGCAGGAATGCAGCGGTTTTGCCTGTGCCGGTCTGGGCGCTGGCAATTACATCGTGGCCTGCAAGGATTTCGGGGATTACCTGTATTTGAACAGGTGTGGGTGTTTCGTAGTTCATGGCCTGGATGCCTTCAAGGATTTGCTCGTCCAGGCCGAAATTTGTAAAATTCAATGTAAAAAATGAATTAGGATAAATAATTAAAATATGGTTAATGTTATCCGGGTCGGAACATTAACCGGGTACAAAGATAGCGATTATAAGTGTGGATACCTTGCGGCGCTTGAAATGCTGGCCTGATTAAGGTGTAGGAACGCTTTTTCCGAGCTCAATAAAACGCTCAGGATCGCGGAAGCCGGCTGTACTTTTAACAACTTCGCCTTTATGGTTTATGAAAAGCAAAGTTGGATAACCTCTCACGTTATAACGCTGCCTGAGTGTGAGGCCTTCGCCTTTTTCGCCGTCAACTTTTACATTGATAAATCGTTCGTTATAATATTTTCCAACTTCAGCATTGGGGAAGGTTTGTGCATTCAGTTTTTTGCAAGGCCCGCACCAGGTGGCATATACATCAAGGAAGATCAGTTTGTTTTCCTTTTTCGCACGTTGCAGGGCTTCTTCCCAGGTGCCTTCAAAGAATTTGATACCGGTTTGATCATCATCAACCGGGCTACCGGCTGTGACTGGTGAAAGGCCAAGAATGATAAGTAATGAGAATAAAGAAAAAACAGTCTTCATTTTTTTAAATTTTAAGTTATGCTTGTTTGTGTGAACCCGTATATAACATTCATTTTGGATAAAGGTTTGGGGTAATTCGGAAATATCGCCGCCAAAAATAGAGAATTATTGCACATGCTGCCGACAATTACTCAAGCAGAACATATAAAATTTGATTCTGTTCTGGTCCATTTGTTGCAGGAAGCAGAGTTTGCTGCGATTTTTAATTGAGCCGGTACTTAATGAAACTATACCCTATGCTCAATCCCACAAAATAATTGAAAGGTTTCGTTTTTGAATTGCTCAGGCTGTGAAACTCATCATTTCCGGTTGCAAAGTGAAATGTATTTGATGAGGAAGTGCGGAATGGAACGAACGCCTGAATGCCAACATCCAGCAGGTTATCTGTTTTATTTTTAGAAACATTGAAAAATCCGTTTAGCCGGATTATCAAGGCTGGCTGGACTTCACTCCTTGTGATATCATCTTTATACGATTTTTCAACCTTAGTATAGTAGTTGTAAAAAGAATCATTGATCATAAGTTGCCGGTTAAACTGCTCATAATAACCATGCCGTGTAAAGGTTCCGCTAAGGTCAGAAGTAGTTTTAAATAGTATCATCAGGTTCACACCAGTCTGAACTGAATAAGCCCGTAATAAACCATTGCGTTTGGCCATGTTTTTTCGAAATTCAAAAAACATCGGCATTGAAACTCCCTTGCTTGTTACTTTCTCCTCAAAAGTTGTCCCTTTCACAATAACCTCCAGCGGTTCCTCCCGCCTGTCGAGGTAGGGGTAAGGATTCTGAAGAAAACCCTTGCTTGTTATCCGGTAATGATATTGGTAATAATAAATCCCTGAACCGGCTCCCAGGTAGGAGTTCCTACGATGATTCCCATTTCTTTTTTCAGGTGTTTGAGAACCCCGGGCAAAAACTGATGAAATTTGCGAGAAACTAAAGAGTTTTGATACTTCCATCCCTATGCCGAACATGTAGCCATTTTTATTGCTGAAGTCAGAGTCGGATGAAAAGTTCTTAAGCCGATTTTCGCTTTGGCTGATTATGCCAACATAACTTTTTGGTGACCATGAAAATCCATTCCATTTCCAGGGGAACAGCGGAACAACAAACCCGCCCGATGGCTGGTTGCTGACCTTATACCCATTTAATTTCCAATCGTCAGCTATCGAAAATCGTTGGCCATCAGCGCTTATTATTGAGTCAATTTTGATGGTAGCCCGGTTTGCGATCAAACCAGGTTTTATAATACCTGTTTGGTCTGTTTTGGCAAGCAGTTTCGTATTATTTATACTCTCGTCAAATTCAAACCGGATATGCGCCACGAGATCTGTCAACGGTCTGCTTAGATCGGCATTTAGAAACGTAAGCGCCACATCTGTTTTTGCTATATTTTCATCCACTGCCCTTACGGATGTTATCAAAGGCTGGCCATCAAAAAATCGTATCTCAAACAGATAGCTCTTTGAATCCCGGACTGACCAACTGGTATTGCCAAAAGTTTTCCTGAACTCAAAGAGAATTTTGTTTTGCGAACCCAGGCTGGTGGTGTCAAATTTTGTTTCAACAAACAGGTAGCTGAAATCGGTGATGCTATAAAGGTCGTAAGCATTTCTTATGGTTTCAATATATTTGTCGGGCGTTAGCTGTTCCTGGTAAATTTTAATTGTTGCAGTTTCAGTTCCAGATTCTGAAGGTAGAGAACCCTCGCGGAAGCGTTTGCCATCCACCCTGAAAGGAATATCAAAGATAATTGCATTGGTTCTGAAAAGGCTTTTGAAAATTCCCTCCCACGAAGGGTCGTAAGTGCCATCATTCATGTCTTTAAATAAAGCTGCATCCTGGTAATCGCTCATGAGTATGCGCGCTTTTCTCAGTTGTTCAGCGCTGCTTTGCCCATAAGCCTGATGAATGAACACCAGGAAAAACAGGCCGGCAACCAGTATATTGATTTTCTGCTTCATCTTCAGCGCTTATTGAACAATTATTTTAGATCTGAAAATTAAACCGGCAGAGTGCAACACAACCAGATGAATGCCTGGGCTGGTAAAACCTGTTTCATTCAGATTAATGATTTGTTCTTTCCTGACCCAATCTATTGCTTTATCATACACTTTCTGCCCCATAGCATTATACACTTCTATTACACCGTTTTGCAGTTGTGCAACATCGTTCAAAATCAATGTAAAGATTCCATTGTTCGGGTTCGGATGAATTGAAATTTGGCTTTGATGTATCTCTTCAATGCCAACAGGCGCATTGTAAAATGACCGTGTTCCACATAAAACTTCATCAAAATAGGTGATCACAAAATAGTAATAACGTAAGGGATCAAAAAGATGGCCATCGGGAAGTCTGCAATACCATTCATTTTTTCCCGGTATCAGAAATTCTTCCCGGAGTTCGCCTGCCTCATTTTTTGTGAACCATCCCCATTGATAAGATTCTGCCAGCGTATCGGTTGCATAGAGCATATTGTCGTTGCTCTTGCGTAATACCGTGGTTGTAGGTGAAGCCACCGATGCTGTTATTTCTATCATCTTTGAAACGGGAACCGGAGTACAGCCAAATTCATTGCTTGCAAACAACTGCAAGGTATAATTGCCTGGGTTCTCACCCCAGTTCACAATGGCGATGTTGCCGGCAACTGCATAAAGGTTGAAACTGTTGGCAAAAAATCCTCCGGGATTTTCAGCATCAAGCTTCCAACTATAATGTAATCCCGGCGGTGGATCAATCACCTGGTAAACTACGCCGCCCTGCTTACTGCAAACATTTAAAGGCCCTTCAAAATCAACCATGCCTGGCAGGTTATTCACCACAATAGTGAAAGTGTCAGTAGCAGTTCGGAAGTAATTAGTTACCTCAAGCGTGTAAACTGTGGTTGATTGCGGACCAAAGTGCGGATAGAGAACATTCGGATTTAGGGCGAGTAGCGTATCGGTGGGTATTGAAGTCCAGGAATAGGTACTTGGGCCGTATGTATAATTGATGCTGATTGCAGGGTAATCTGCACTGCCCGGCACCAGGGCCTGGCCGGCACAGGATGAAGTAATCTTAGGATTTATCACCACGGAAGGTTGAATTGTATAGGCTGCAAAAGCGCCCAGAATTGTATCGCTTGTGATGCCCTCGCCGGTAATTTCAATGGCCGGAGGATAAAAATAATAAGGAACTGGCAGGGAAGTATCAATAAGCGGGGTGATGGTTCCCACCCAGTTCTCTGGAATTTTATCATGGTAGTAAACACCCGCGGCATTTGTGATCCGGATCATATCATAAATGGCGATCCTTACACCCTCAAGTGGCTGGAACTCATCGCCCTGGATCAGCACCCGGCCGCTGAGGTTAAAAAAGGCTCCCGGCCTGGTGTTTTGTTCGAACCAGAATTGATTTTCAAATGAACTGCCAGATTGGAACATGAGGTAAGACGAGCGCCTGAGATAAGCATTGTTGTTTTCCTGGACCCGCAAATATAAACTGTCATTTCCGCTAAGCATGATCGGATCATTTGACCACGAAACAGCATCTGTGCTAAGGTCATACCAATCCAGTCCATGGCCTTTGCTCACAAAGTATTCAGTAAGATTAGAATATGTGTAAAGCGTTATTATTTCGCCGGTCCAGTGGATATCATTCATTGCTGGCGGCCTGATAATCATGTAAGGGAAATCCTGGTAAATGAAGACCGTATCGCTGATATTCGGGTGTTCGGTATCAAAAACCCTGATCCTTGCTTGCCTGGGCTGAGGATCAACGTTCTGAGTCACAATGATGCTGAGCTGTGTTTCAGTCAATGATGAGGCTTCAATGTTTATCATTGTTGGGTCGGACACATAAATGATTTCAAAGTCAGGCAAAGGAACATTTACCGTTAGTACATTGAAAACTAAGGTATCGCTTGAAGAATGGCTGGCCATTTGCTCCCGCGGGTCAACAATAATATATTTATCGAAGGCCGAATACTGATAGATAATAACACTATCCTGAACAAGTGGATCGCTAACTGATTGGATCACAATGTTGGCGGTCCGTGTTGCAAGCGAACTATTGGAGTCAACACTTAACCTCATAATACTGTCGCCGATATTGTAAAAATCAATCCAGTCCTGATAAACGGTTGTGTCAGTGAATTCCCAGCTTTCAACATTTACCAGTGTAATCTGAAAATCAACGCTATCTGAACCATAGTGAGGGACATTTCTAACACGGGGAGCGGCAAGTATTTGCGAGCCCGCGGAAGCATGCTGAAAAACCGCAACGGAATCCCTGACAGCAGGATTGGTTTCGTCGAAAATAAACACGTTGGCTGCCCTCGCTGAAGAAGAATTGTTTAAATCAACTGTAAGCCGCAGCGTATCATGAACGTTGTTTCCTGATGCGATCCATGACGGTAGCAGATTGGTATCGATAAGCCAATTGTCAACATTTACTGACTGGACATGAAATTCAATTGAAGCGCCCAGATAAGTCAGGATTATCTCCCTGGGAGAAGCAAGCAGATAGCTATCAAGGGCTGAGTACTGGTAAATATAAACGGTATCTTTTATTGCTGTGTTGCCAATCGCCTGGATCACAACCTGGGCTTCGCGCGATTGCAGCAGAGTATTTTCATCAACACTTAAACGCATGATTGAATCTCCGATATTCTGGAAAATGATCCAGTCTTCGTAAGGCGCTGTGTCAATAAATTCCCAACCACTCACGTTGACCATTGTAACCGCAAAGTCCACTTCGCTATCGCCGGTATGAGGAACACTTTTCGAACGCGGAGCCGCAATCAGGTAAGCGGCAGGGCCGGCATACTGATAAATCGTCACAAAAGATTCGATTGCCGGTTGCCCGGTAGCAAAAATGCGAATGGCAGCCTGCCGGGTTTGCTGCGTTTGATTTGGCGCAATGTTCAGGCTTAATAGAGCGCCTCCCGAATTTGTGACTGTAATCCATGAAGGAACTGTGGACGGATCGAACTGCCAGCCGGAAACATTCACAGCCGTAACCTGAAATTGAACGTTCGGATTACCGGCATAGCCAATCAGTTGCGTTGGTGGTGATGCAAGCAGGTAGCTGTCAAGCGAAGAATACTGGTAAACATAAATGGAATCATTCACGCCTGGGTTGCCGGTGTCAAAAATTCTGATAAGCGCCGTTCTTATTTCAAGTAAAAGGTTCTCAGCAACATTCAGGCTCAATGTGTTCTGATCCGAAGCATTCACTGTGATCCAATCCGGAATACTGGTGAGGTCGGCTGCCCACAAGGCAACATTCACGGCAGTAACCTGGAAGTTAACTTCAGAGTTTCCGCTGTGTGAAACAACTTGCTGGCGTGGCGCCATGAAAAGATAAGATGAAGTCGCTGCTTCCTGGAAAATAATGGCTTCGTCGTAAAGTTCAGGATTGCTGACATCTCGTACCCTGAAAGTGACTTGTCGCAGAACAGGGCTGTTATTTGCCGCAAGAGTGAAAAATATTGTATTTCCGGTTGTCTGAATATTGGTAATCCAGGTCGGTGTATTCTCAAAGAAAACTTCCCATTCAGCAATATTGAGGGTAAATACTTCGAAAGGCGACGTTATTCCTCCGGTATGTGAAACCGATTGGAACCCAGGGCTTACATAAATGAGGGACTGTGCACCTCCCTGAACTACAGTTGCCTGCGCTGAAACTAATGGATCAGAGCTGTCGAAAACCGTTATTTCAGCTACACGGGTTATGCCAGAAATGTTGACCTCAATCGTTGCAAAAACAGAATCGCCCGAAATTTGAGTTTCTAACCATGATGCAGATGATGTCACACTTAGCGTGCCGGTATTGTTTGAAGATATGATAAACGGGCTGGCAAGAACTGTGTCATTCCAGTTGGCAAGCTGTTGACCGGGAGAAATAAAAATATATGCCTGTGAGCAGGAATATTGCAGAATCTCCAATGAATCAACAATTAGCGGATTGGATGTACTGCCGATTACGACAAATCCTGTGCGAACCGATGCAGTTGTATTCTCAGCAATCGAAATCAGCAAATTGTTGCTATCAAGTATATTTACGCTTACCCAAGACGGTGTTTCAACCACCTGAATTTCATCTACACCAAAACTTACGACTTCCACAGCGACATCGTCACCAGAACAGGGAACTACCACTTCAGCCGGGTTCAGCAGAAGATAAGCTGCTGACTGATAAACCTGAATGGTTTGGCTCAAAAGTGGATCGCCACCGGAAATAGTAATATGTCCAACCCTGGGATTTGCAGTCATGTTCGGGTTGATCGCGATCAGTAAAGTATCGTTGGTTGGATTCTGAACCAGGCCAGCAATCATGCCACCCGGATTTTCTGTAATTTCCGCGTTCCAACTGCTGAGGTTCGTTTGAACCAACACTTCAACAAAACCGCCCCCAGGGCCAATGTTAATGTTTGTTGGGGAAACAATAAGGTAATTTTCTGCGCCGGCATACTGGAACAAGGTAATTGTATCTTTCAATTCCGGGTTGTCCACTGCCCTTATTTCAATAACTGCTGAACGAAAATTTCCTGAAGTGTTTGCCGCAATGTTAAAGGAGATGGAATTGGGTGTGAGTGAGCTGGAATCTACTTCGATCCAGTCATTGGCAATCATGGCTTCCCAGCCGCTATCGAGGTTGAAATGAATTACCGAGAACGGAGGCGTGGCTCCACCTTCGGGTGAAACTGTGAGAAAATTCGGCGAAACAAAAATGTATGGCTGCGGAGCAGGTGCCTGAAGTATAAATGCCGTGGAACTTAGTGTATCGCCAAACAGAATCACTTTTGCTGTAATTGTGGCAGACCGTGCAATTGGTTCTGAATTTGGAAGAACATTTATGGTTATAGAACTGTCGGGATAGCTGATCACGGCGGATAAGGTATCAACCCAGTCGGGAATGCCGGTCCAGTCAATAAATAATGAGGTGTCAACTGCGACCGGGAAAAATAAGTAGAATCCAAACTCAGCAGCCTCAGAGCCATCAAAGGAAACTAGTTCAACAGTAGGAAAGAGGAAGAAAATTTCAGATAAAAGGACTGAATTGGACGGTGGTGGCGAATTTTGGTTCTCAAAATCACTAAGACTTAAAATAACTTCCTCATTGCTGATTGATCCATTTGATTGAGCAACAATATTCTCAATAGCTGCTTTGTATTCCGATGATCTTAAATTCGCTGAGGGCTGCTGCGCTTCAATATCCTTCAACGGCATAAGCTGGATCAAAATCAATGCAAAGAGTGAAAACAGCGTATATATAATTCTATTCATTTTGCTCATTTTACTTCAACATCTGGTCGCGTGTGATGATCCTGCTTGCCGGTAATTGGCTCTTTAACTGATCAACCATGCTCAGCGGCAGGTTGTCGCTTTTGATGTAAATCGCTTCAAGTCCAGTCATTTCCTTCATAGATGCAGGAAGTTCCATTAATCCCGGCATCCAGAGACTGAGTTGTTTAATGTTTTTCATCTGGCCAATTTCAGCGGGCAGGCTGGCAATTGCCAGCGAGAAAATATGCAGTTCGCTGATGTGTTGCAGATCATACATCTTTGCAGGCAATGATTCCATATCATACAGGTTCAGATACAGCCCTTGCAGGTTTGGCATTTGGTTGAGCATTGAAAAGAGGCGTTCAGTGTCAGTTTCCGGATAGATTCTGATGCTCAGGTAGCGCAGGCCCTGCATCCTGATGATTGAATCAGGCAAGTTGTTTATTGGGTTATTATCCAGCACCAGGTGAGTAAGGTTTTTAAGCTGGGTGACTTCCCCTGGCAAAAATCCAAGTTTGTTTCCGCTTAGATACAACTGCCTGAGTTCGGTGAGTCCGGCGATTTCAGGAGGGAGTGTAGAAATGTTATTGTTGCTAAGAACCAACCTTCGCAGATTTTTCAGATTGCCAATATTGGGAGGTATTTCACTGATTTTGTTATTACTCAGTATTAAATGGGTGAGATTAGTCAACCGGCCAATTTCTTCAGGCAGGATAGCAAGTTGGTTGCTGCTGAGGTCAAGTCTTGTGAGATTGGCCATTTTCAAGATGCTAGAAGGCAGATGATCTAAACCGGTGTTGGATAAATCGAGGAAGGATAAATCCGATATCCGGGCGATATCCAGTTCAAACAATTGGTTCTTGTCAACATTAACAAGGGTTTTGCCGAAATCAGCAATCACGGGTTGCGAAGCGGAGATATACTCTGTGGGCCTTTTGGATCCGGCAAATACGGTTGAGATTTCATTGTGGGTAATTAATGGGTTTCCGGTGAAATCAATCAGCAGTAGGTTTTTCATGTCAGCCATATTGGCCGGTAAGGTGCTTACATTATTGAGCGTTATCAATAATACATTGGCATCGGTAAGATAAGCCAAATCGTTCATTCCTGTACTTAGAATAATATTTCTATCCGACTGGCCAAACACTTCGCAGAGAACCTGGAGGTTGAGCTGAGGATTATCGCGCAGGTCGAGCTTTTTAAGTTTTGGCAACAGTGTCAAAGCAGCCGGAATGGAATCAATGCCGTTGCCGCGCAAATCAAGTTCTGTAAGATTGTTTAGCCAGGCAATGCTATCCGGGATGGATGAAATTTGGTTTCCTGCAAGTTTCAAGATTGTTAAGGATCTTAAGTTTCCAATTAGTTCAGGGAGTTGAACCAATTGGTTGTTGCTGAGATCGAGTTCGGTGAGCAGGATACATTTCGCGATCTCTGCCGGTAATGAATCAATTTGGTTGTTGGTTGCTGAAAAATATTCCAGCCTGCTCAGGTTGCCAATTTCAGGGGGCAGCGTAGTAATAAGGTTGCCGCTAAGGTTAAGCCGTGCAAGATTATTAAGATTTCCGATATGTTGCGATATTTCAGAGACCTGATTCTGACTGAGATCCAGTTCCGAAAGACTTGACAGCTTGCCCAGGTTTTTATTAAACGCTGTCAGTTGGTTACCCGAAGCATTCAAACTTGTAAGGTTCTGAAGTGAACTTATCTCATCCGGCAGATCACGCAAGCGGTTAAAACTGACATCAAGTTTTTCGAGATCGGAAAAAATACCAATCTGACCCGGAATGTCTGTGATCTCATTTTCGCTGATATTTAAGGATTTCAGGTTGATGAGCAGGCCGGTTTTTTCAGGAAGCTTCGAAATTTGATTATGGCTGAGGTCGAGAAACTGCAGTCTCATCAAATCACCAATTTCGGGTGGCACTTCTGTAAGTTGGTTGTTGGAGAGGTTCAGACTTGTAAGATAAGTGAGATTGGTGAGTTCGGGTGGAATACCTGTGATTTGGTTATTGCTGATATTCAAGACGGAAATATTTCTAAGATTACCTATTTCAGGAGGGATTTCCTTTATCTGGTTGTCATTCAGGTTCAGGAAACTAAGTTTCGTCAACTCAAAAAGCCCGGCAGGCAATTCAGTGATTTGGTTCCTTCCAAGTGATAGCTCCCTGAGTTTTGTGAGATACCCAATCTCATCGGGGATGTTCCTGATCTGGTTATTTGAAAAGTCAACAACAAGCAATTCGTTGAGTTCGCAGATTTCAAGTGGCAGTTCTGTTATACTGTTGTCTTTCAGAACCAGTTCAACAAGGTTGCTGAATCCAAAGATTTCAGATGGAAAATGGTTGAGCTGGTTACCACCCATACGCAGCCGGATCAATTTCGAGAGTCCTGCTGTTTGTGCCGGCAATGAATCGAATAAATTGTTGCTGAGATCAATAACATAGAGATTGCTGAGGTTGGCAATTCCTTCCGGAAGTGAGGAAATATTATTGTCAGCCAGTAATAATTCCTTAAGGTTATTTAATCCTGATATTTCTCCAGGGATCGAATCAAGTAAATTGTGGCTCAGATCGAGAATTGACAGGCGGTTCAATTTGCCGAAACCCGGTGGGATTGAACGGATGCGGTTATCGGCAAGCGTAAGAATCTGCAAACCGGAATTGTTGCCCAATGCATCGGGCAGGGATGTGATATCATTAGCGCTGAGCAAAAGGATGTTCAATTGCGGGTTCTGTAAAATTTGTGCCGGGAACTCAGTAATTTGTTTGTTTCTGAGATCAAGCGCCTGAATTTCTCTTTTTAAACTGCCTATTCCATCAGCCAGCATGTATTCGGTTCCAATACTGTCAAGCAGGTAATATCTTCTGTTTCTTCGCACTTTAGCCAACCCGATATGGTCAAACGGATAGGCTTCGTCGTATTTGTATGCGATCACAGGCCGCCCGGTTTTATCAATAAAGCCATATTTGTTATCCTTGAAAGCGAGGGCAAGCCTCTCATCAAAAAAGTAGAATGCATTCACAATACTTCGTGCTACACCCAATGCCGAATCGGCCTTCATGCGTGCTCTTTCAGTATCAACCAGGGATTGGTGCAAACTGTCCTGCTGCTGTCTGATCCGGCGCCTGCAATCCTCTTTTTTATTCAGGGCAGTTACCCTGTGGTTGTCTTCAACAGCTTTTTCAAGCGCTTTATCGAAATAAATAAATGCCGAAATAAAATCCCTGTTTTCGTAACGCTCCTGGGCTTTTTCGTAAAGTAGCAGGAAATCGCGTGTTTGCGAAAACAGCGGGGAACAAGCCAGCATGGCGATTATAAGAATGAGTAGTTTTTTCATGGATTAGAAAATTTGTTGTACAACCCATTCAGTTTTTCAAGTCTTTGCCTGCTTGTATCAGCCCATGCCATGTCCTGCATTTCCATATAATCTGCAAGGTCTTTTGTGTAGATTGATTTTGCCCGGCGTTCAAGGTCTCTTCTTTTTGCATGAACCCGAACCGTATCATAGCCTGCCTCAATCACCCTGTTATACTCTGCCATTGCCAGGAGGTATTCCCTTTTCCTGATCAGATCATCGGCATAGTTAATAATTCTCTCATTGTCGCCTTTTATTTCGATGAGTCGCTGGCACTCGGCAATGCGCTGATCCATTATGTTGCGACGGTCATCTGCAGAGTCAAGCAGGTCTTTCGCGATTTTATAACTGTCAACAGCGCGGTCGTACTGGGCTTTTTGTTGGAAGTCCAATCCGGATGTTTCATTCCGGCTATATTCTGATTCGCGTAAGGCTTCGAGGGCCCGAACCGCTTTTTCTTCTGCGTTTCTGGCATCCTTTCTCAACTCGTTTACCTGGTAGATCATGGCTAAAGAAATCACCAGGAAAACACTGACAATGGCAATGATTGTCCGTTGCCATTTTATCTTACGCTGCCGCTCTTTTTCCTTTCGCAGTTGCTCTTCACGGATGCGTTTGAATTCTGCTTCCCGCTCGCGGGTTTCAAGTTCTTGTTGTTCCCTGAGTTTACGCAGTTCTTCCTGTCTTTCATTTTCGAGCCTTATTTTTTCGAGCTCGTCAAGGTATTTTTTCTGGGATTCAAGGATGGGTTCAACAAGTGTATCGTGGCTAATTTCAAAACTTAAACGCCCGAAAGTATTGCGCTCGGCTCGTAATAAGTGGGTGTCAACAAGCGTCCTCAGTTCATGTTCGTCAAGGTATTCCTTGCAAATTTCCTGATCCAGCGAAATTCGTTGCTTGTTCCTTATTAACTCGTCTTCAATAAGGCGGTTGGCATTGGCGCGTTTTTCTTCGGGTAGTTTATTGATTGAATCAAAGTAGAAATTGAGGAATATATTTCTGAATTCAGGAAGGTCTTCCACCGCAATCTGAACCGGTCCGTTTGTTTTTTTTGCAGCTGCAATTTCTTCGATCCGGTGGCAGACGATCTGCAATTGGGTGGTTTCGATATTTTGCTGGCCACCATCGCTTAACTCTTTGATTATTTTGTTGAGAGCATCCTCATGAAAACTAAAAGGCGGTGTTTCAAAACCAGGATCTGTATCGGCAGCCGGATTAACGATCGCCTGCCTGGTCTGTCCCGGGTTCAGGGGTTGAAGTTCATGAAATACATTCTGGATTCCCGGCAATTTATCCGAAAGTGCGTTAAGTTGGCTGAGGCGATCAGATCGGATCGCGAAAACAGTTTTAATGTCAATTTTCTTATGAAGATTGCTGATCGTTTCGCGGTTAAAGAGTTCCTGATTGTTTTCCCGGCCATTGGCTATCAAAACTGCATAGCGGTCAGGAACTTTTAATTCGGTAAGTTCGTAAATCTGGGTTTTGAACTCTTCGATATCTTTTTGCGGGAATGAGAACAACTCTTCAAACTGATCAAAAAACAAAAGAAAAATCTTTTCCGGCTCATCCGCTGCGGCTTTGGGTTCTGAAAACTGTAATTTCTTAAAGTAATACCACAGTGTCTTATTGCTTTTATCCGAGCCGGCCAGGGTGTCAAGCACTGTATTGCTGATGGCATCAGGATCGCCTATTACCGATTTTATTGCATTGATTACACGTTCAACCGGAGTTTCGGCGCCTTCTTTATAGGCAAACAGCCTGATGCTGACAGGAATATAGTTTGGTGGCAGTTTTGGCAAAACGCCGGCTTCGAGTAGCGATGTCTTACCCAAACCGGATTTTGAGTAGAGCAGGATTTTCCTTTCAACGAGTATCAGCGTGAGCAACTTCTCAATATCCTTATCCCTGCCGTAAAAAATCTTCTCCTGACGGCTGGTAAAAGGGGTTGCTCCCGGATATCTTCGTTGGCTTGACATCAAGCTGTAATTCGTTGTTGAAATTTTTCGATGCTTTTTCCAATTTCACTCGTTTGCTCTTCAAATTTTAGCAGTTCGTCGGTATTATCTTCCGAACCAACCTTGTTGCTCAGGCTCTTCAACCTGGTGAAATTGTTTTGAACAAAATCTTTGTTCAGGTTTTTTTTGATGCCTTCTTCGGCAACATTGTGCAGCAGCCAGTCGATGAACTGGCTGTAATCATTTTCAATAAATGTAATGTTGAATTGTTTCTCGATAAACCTTTCAATTTCTTGCTGCATGTTCTTGTTTCCCACCGTCATGCGATGTGCGCCGCTTTTCTTCTGCTCGAAATCAAGTATGAAAAGCAACAGGCGGTTATACCATTTATCAAAATCAAAACCTATAAAAAGGTAGTGGGTGGCTTCCTGTATTTTCTTTTTGATCCCCGAGGGTACGCTGATCTTATTCAGGTAATTATAGAAATTTTCGTGTGTGAATATGTAACGCCCGTTGCTGGTGGCATTACCAAGAATATTGTAGATAACAGGTTTTTCAGGATTGATTGAATCCACTTCCTGTTTGGTGCCATCGTATGCCAGAAACTCGTGGTTCACGCCATAATCATTAAAAACCTTGTGCATTGTATCATCCGGACAAAGCGAGATGATCAGGCTGAAGGGAACCTCTGCAAGTTTTTCGAGGATTTTGCGGCCGGCAATATTTTTTTTGGGGAAGTCTTTGCTGTAGAAATCAAGGATGTCGTAAAGAATTTCTTCATCTGATTCGGGGGAGAAAAAACCTTCGTGTTCGAGAAACTGAATATCATCAAAATCCTTTGCCAGTGCCTTGTAAAACTCAGTATGCAACGATTTTCCGTCGGCATTGGTCGAAACTTCAGGCCCGATAAAAAGCACGCATCCCTGGTGCCTTAATGCTTGTAGCAATCTCCGCCAGCGAACGGCATCATAGCCTGGGTCATTCTCGGGTGGAGTGAAAGAATTTGCCTGAGGCTGACCAGAAATTTTTTCATCAATAGCAGCTAATTTTTCAACGAGGCTTTTGATCTTTTCATTCAACGCCTGTTTTTGTTGCTTAACCTCCGCCGGCAGGTCTTTGGCAATATTGATAATGATATCGCGCGCACTAATTTCCTGCAGGTTGATGTTGTTATCGCCAGTTATATTACTGGTATTCTCGTTCATTGTCCTATGGTGATATTTCCCTTGGTGTTAATGTCCTGGAATGCTATATTTGAATTACCACTGATATTGATTGTATTGGTTTTAGTTGCCAACGGAACGCCCTCTTTCTGCATGATTTGCTGAAGTTCTTCTAGTTTGGCCTGAAGCTGGCGCTGTAGTTCCTGATTGTCTTCGAGTACAAATTCAAGATTGCTCTTGATGCTGTTTACATTTTCTTCAACATTTTCATTTACTTCAATCTGTTGAAGTTTTTCGCTGGCTGAAGGTTTTCCAAGGATTCCTCCGATCCAATTCATCACGCCTTTTACAGCACTACCAACTGCTTCGTTTTCCATTAATTTGTTTGCCTGGTTTAGAACCACTCCCGCTAATGCAACTATTTCCATCATAATAACTTGCTTTTGTTTAACTTTCTAAACAAACCAAGTCATGGATTGTTTCTGAGGCGCTTGAAGGGGCGAGATGATTAGATGAGCAGGGGAGAAGAGGAGAATGGGAGAATGGGAGATGGGGCGAGAGATGAGGGACGAGGGACGAGGGGCGGGGAGCTTTGATTTTTGATTACTGCATGAGTGATTTCAGCAGGTCATGAGACTCGGACTTCTGGCTGCTGTCTTCTGCTTCCTGCCGACTGCCAATTGCCACTTGCCAATTGAATTCCATTACTTAGCTTCCTACTTCTCGGTATCTGAAACAGTCAGTCAGGTGGTCGTTTATCATGCCGCCGGCTTGCATGAAAGCATAGCAGGTTGTTGAACCGACAAACTTAAAACCTAGTTTTTTCAGTTCCTTGCTCATCAGATCACTTTCAGGAGAGGTGGCAGGGATTTGCTTTGTGGATGCCCATTTGTTGATGATTGGTTTTCCGTTAACAAATTTCCAGATAAAACTATCAAATGATCCGTGTTCTGCTCTGACCCTGATAAAAGCCTGAGCGTTGGAGATACAAGACCTGATCTTTAGCTTGTTCCGGATAATTCTTGGATTTTCAAGTAATGCTCCGATTTTTGGTTCGCCATACAGAGCGATCTTTTCAAAATCAAAACCATCCAGTGCAGCGCGAAAGCTTTCGCGCTTGTGTAAAACGGTTCGCCAACTCAAACCTGCCTGAAAGGTATCAAGCACGATGAATTCAAACCATTTTTTGTCATCATGCACGGGTACTCCCCATTCAGTGTCGTGATAGGCAATCATGAGCGGATCATTGAGTGGCCATTCGCAGCTTTGTTTTTTCATGGTTCAGAAGATATAACGTATTGAAAATGCGCCACCATCGCCCCAGAAACCGGTGATTCCCACGAGATTGAAAGCCGGTTTCCAATCCAAACTGAGGTTGATGGGAACATCATTAAAGACGTACTCCATCCCGAAAATAGCATCTACACCAAGCACTTTATAAGGTTTGTCGGCAGTGCTCCATTTAACCCTTGAGCCATCCCAGAAACCTATATGACCACCAACACCAAAATACCAGTAAAGCCAGGCAACATCAAAAGCTGGCTTGTGGATTTCAACTAATGCAGTGAAATCATAACCACCCCAGCGGGTGCTTGCTATTGCTTCAATGGCTTTATTATCATCAATGAAATGCTTAACCGTGATCCCGTTGAACCAGCCACCTCTTAAGCCGATCCCGGTGTTATAGTCCTGGGCTTTGGACAGAATGCAACCCGCAAAGATTAATGCTAAAATCAGACCCAAGCTTTTCATCAAAAGCTTATATTATTAGCCGACAAAAATATTCTTTTTTGTGAGATGGAGATTTTCACTTTTTGATGCTGTACTGATGCGGGTTTCGCTCGGGCACCCATTTTATTTAATTTTTATTACGTGTTTTTGACTGCAAATTATTCACATATTGGAATATGTGTTACTTTGGCAGAAAAATTGAAAGCCTATGTTTGAATCCTTATCCGCCATTGACCAAACCCGCCTGAATTTCAGCGAAGGAGGGCTTTTGTATATGAATATTACGCTGGCCATCATCATGTTTGGCGTGGCACTCGGCATTAAAACCGAGCATTTCAGAAATATTTTTTTATTTCCCAAGTCGGCACTGCTGGGCATTTTTTCGCAAATCTTTCTTTTGCCGGCACTTACTTTCCTATTGGTAATCATACTTAATCCGCCTCCTTCCATAGCTATGGGTATGATCCTGATTGCTGCCTGTCCCGGGGGCAATATCTCAAATTTTATTTCTTCATTATCAAAAGCTAATGTGGCGTTATCAGTTAGTCTCACAGCCTTTTCAACCTTGTCAGCAACCATTGTCACACCTTTGAATTTTGCTTTCTGGGGTAATATGTATGTGAATTATTATGAAAAGGCCAAACACCTGAATATTCCGATCCATATCGATTTTCTGCAAATGGCTCAGACCGTTTTTATTCTTCTGGGCATTCCCTTGCTTGCAGGTATGTGGTTTGCTTATAAATTTCCGCAGACCACAGAAAAATATAAGAAAAAAGTCAAAATCACTTCGGTGATTCTATACATGACTTTTATCATCGGTGCGCTGGCTGCCAATGCTCAGCATATTCCCGGCGTGATTATCCCGCTCGGCATTGTTGTAATGCTGCTGAATGCCCAAACTCTTTTTACAGGCTATATTGTGGGAACCATCGGACGCGTTCCGCGGATTGACAGGCGTACGCTCTCCATCGAAACCGGGATTCAGAACTCCGGCCTTGCACTGGTGCTAATTTTCAACCCTAAACTCTTTGATGCTAATGGCGGAATGGCTTTTATGGCTGCCTGGTGGGGCATCTGGCAAATGGTGACAGGACTGGCTCTGGCTTATATCTTATCAAAAATCAGCATTTCGGAATATGGTTTTTTGAGAGTTCGTTCTGATTAGCGAGCGAGCGAACGCTGACAGGTCTGGCGACGCTGTCAGGTTCGGAATAAAAGGATCTGTCAGCGTCTCAAAAGAAAATGCTTATTGCTTAAGCTTACTGGTTTGAAATTCTAAATTACCGAATGACTGGAATTAATCGGCAAGAATTATTTTCCTTGAGACCGATTTTTCCGCGTGTGATTTTTTGTCTGAAAAAACTGCATGTAAATAATAAACACCCCTGGGAAGGTTTCTTACATCAATATTATTGAACTGCTTACTGAATTTATTATTTAGAACTACACTTCCCGCCTGATCAAATATCTTGATGCTTTGTAAACTATAAAGATTACCGTCGTAGTTTACGCTGATCCACTGGTTCGAAGGATTAGGGAAAACCATAAAGCCAATGTCTTGAAAGGGATTTTCAACATAGGTTGCTACGGAAGAGAAACTAAGATTTGAAATATAAGCCTTGTTGCCAGTCCCGTTGTAAGGTAGCGTCAGGTCATCTACAAATACAAGATCTCCTTTGTGAACATGCGAAACAAAGATTTCATCTCCAATGCTTGAAATCTGACCTGAATAATATACCGATGGGCCATTAATGATTTTTTCTGATTCCAGAGCAAGGTCGTGATTAAAGAGGACTACTTTATGGCTGTTGAAATCGGAGGCATTTTGTGTGAAAAGCCCGATGTAAGTAGGAGTGCTCACCATGTCAGCACGGAAGCTTGCCAAATGCGTGAAAAAGGGCACAATAACCTCGACCATAAGTTGTCCGTCAAAGCTTAGTTTTTTAAGAGTGTTTTCGGGTGTAAATCCGCCTTCTACCACTTGTTCGTAAACATAAAGGCCGTTTTCATTGGCTACGATCCTTCCGGTAGCATTATTGAATGTTTCGTCCATAAAAAGCCATTCTGCAGTCAAATCCTCATTCAATCCCATGGTAATGGAAGCATTCTGGGTTTGGGGCAATTCTATGAGTATGGTATCTACCATAACCGTTCCCGGGCCGTTAAAACCACCATTGAAATAAATTTTATCATTATAAAAGGCAATGTCTTTTACCAGCGTGAATGCTGAGGACACCTGCTTTGATTTGAGAATGTTGCCATCAGGATCAAGAATTAAGATCCAATCGCCAAGGTTGGATTGGTTTCGGACATGCACGGCAATATTGCCTGTATTTCCTAATGAAATGCTGGCATAAGCGCCCCATTTACTCTGGTCAGTAATATGCCATAAATGATTTCCTGAAGCATCAATCATCATCATGAACATAAAATATTGACCGTCCTCGTATGACGAACCACGGTAAACAAAAGCATTTGTTGATTGCCCAACGATGAGTACATCGGTTCCTACTGCGATCATATCTCCGATCAGCAACTGTCCGAATATGTAATCGGTCCTAAGAACCTCGCCAACGGACGTAGTTTTCAAAATGTACGCATCTCCTTTATAGGGCAACGTTGATGGGGCGTTGTGGATGCCTGTAATGTACACATTACTGTCGGCATCCACTGTCATGGCTGCTACTTCGTTGGTATTGCTTATGTCGTATGATTCAGCCCAGATAAATTGCTGGCTATTAACAGTTGCAGTGAAAAGCAACAAGAGGGTGAGGGTAAATATGTGCTTCATGTTGGATTGCATGTTGGTTGGTTTTTTTAGAAACACAATGATTATGCATTTTGTTCATGGAAAAACACCAGGTACAGCCAGGCTCACAATGCAGTATTTCAGCAGTGTAGATGGTTAAGTACCATAAGTTAAGCAATCCTTCCCGGAGTAAATATTCTCACTGGTTTTGAAGAGTGGAGAATGCGAGCTTAGCTCCTTAACCTTTTTTAGGCGGTGGGGCCAGCAGTCCTGCAAGCGCTCCTATAGCTGCTGATCCAATTGCTGTAAGGATTGTTGGCACGCTGTTGTCATCATCAATCTTACCATTGCCAATAAGGATTAATACGCCAATGATAGTTGCTAAAATCGTTGTACCCAAAGCGATCACTATGATCCTGTAAATCCACTTGTCGGATTCCAAAGGGTTAGGTTGGCTAAATTCTTTCAGCACTTTCTCAGGATTTTGTTTGAGTCTGCCAACTAGTTCTTCGTTGCTGTTCAGTTCTTCTTTTAATTCTTTGAACCTGGATTTGTCAATAGAAAGTAATTCCATATTTTTTTGTTTTTGAGGTTAATACCAATTGTTTCTACTCATTTCATTAATAGTTTTGCGCTTCGCGGAATTTGTGCGAGTGTACCTGTCAGCGTGCGCAGCACCTGACAGCGTCCACCTATTTGCCGATGCAGAATTTCCCAAATATTGACCCTAAAATCTCATCCGTCGTCACTTTTCCTGTAATCGTGCCTAAATGATGCAAAGCCATCCGTATATCCACGGCAACCAGGTCGCTCGATAAACGGATGATAAATCCTTCTTCAACAGTTTCCACGGCCTTCAGTGCTTCCTGTAATGCCTGCAGGTGACGGGCATTGCTGACCATCGTATCGCTGTCAATAGCGCCATGTTCCACTGAGCGAAGCAATGAGTCAATAATCAGGTTGATGTTTTCTTTTTGTTTGGCGCTCACAAAAATGGTTTCGTGTTCAACAAGTTCATTGAAATCGTGGGGAATCTCAACCAGCATATCCGTTTTGTTCCCGATAAGAATAATACGTTTATCCTGGTCGCCATATTTTTCGTTCAGGTTTTCAAATGTTTCGTTCAACTCCGCAACGCTGAATTCGTTGAGATCGAATAAGTAAAGGATAATCGCCGCCTGCTCCATCTTTTGATGGGTTCGCTCAATGCCAAATCCTTCAATTGTATCGGTTGTATCGCGCAAACCCGCTGTATCAATAAACCTAAAGGCAACACCATGGATGCTGATCACATCCTCAATGCTGTCGCGCGTTGTTCCCGGAATTTCTGAAACGATGGCCCGTTCTTCGTTCAGCAGTGCATTGAGCAGGGTGCTTTTGCCTACATTCGGTTTTCCTACAATTGCTACAGGAATGCCATGTTTGAGCACATTGCCCATGCGAAACGATTCGATCAGCAATTTTAACTCTGTTTTCAGATCCACAAGCAATTCATTCAGTTGATCGCGATTAGCGAACTCTACATCTTCTTCGCTGAAGTCCAGTTCCAGTTCTATGAGGGCTGCAAAATCAACCAACTGTTGCCTCAGTTCTTCAATCTTTTTTGAGAACCCACCCCGCATTTGGTTCATCGCCAGTTGATGCGAAGCCTTAGAACTGGAGGCAATAAGATCGGCCACTGCTTCAGCCTGCGAAAGGTCTATGCGCCCGTTTATGAAAGCCCGCAAAGTGAACTCTCCCGGCTCGGCAACCCTGATACCCTGGCCAATAAGCGCTTCCATAATGCGTTGCTGGATGTATGGCGAACCATGGCAGGAAATCTCAACCACATCTTCTGATGTGTAGGAATGAGGAGCCCTGAACAAGCCAACAACAACCTGGTCAATTAATTCCCCATTCACTGAAAGGTTCCCATAATGCAGGGTATAGCCTTTTTGCTCTGAGAGTTTTGTGTCTTTGGTTGCCGGGTCGAACAAATTTTCTGTAACGTTAATAGCTTCCGGACCTGAAACTCTTATCATGGCAATGGCTCCGCGTCCCGGCGCTGTGGAAATAGCGCAAATCGTATCTGTATTTTGATTTTTCCTTTCCCTTTGCATAGAATGCCAATTGTTAAGATTTACGCAAAGGTACAATTACATTGAGGGTTTTCAACATTCACATTTTGTAATATCCGAACCCAGATGAACTTTTAAAACATATTGTTGTTTGAACCAGCATTAAGTTTTTCAGATACCCAAAAGCTTTTATCTTTGCTTCATCATTGAATTTATCTAAAAACCACTGAGCAATGAGCATACTCGTCAACAAATACTCAAAAGTTATTGTACAGGGCTTCACAGGCACCGAAGGTACTTTTCATGCAGGCCAAATGATTGAATACGGAACCAATGTAGTTGGTGGGGTCACACCTGGTAAAGGTGGTCAGACCCATCTCGACAGACCAGTATTTAATTCAGTTTCAGATGCTGTAAAAAAAACCGGTGCTGATGTTTCCCTCATCTTCGTTCCGCCGGCATTTGCAGCCGATGCCATCATGGAGGCTGCCGAAGCAGGTATAAAAGTAATTGTTTGCATCACCGAAGGCATTCCGGTTCTGGATATGGTAAAAGTAAAAGAATATCTGAAAGACAAAAATAGCCGACTGATCGGGCCTAACTGCCCTGGCATTATCACCCCTGATGAAGCCAAAATTGGCATCATGCCTGGTTTCATACACAAAAAAGGAGTGGTTGGCATTGTTTCCCGCTCAGGAACCTTAACCTATGAAGCCGTTGACCAGTTGACCAAGATCGGTTTGGGTCAGACCACAGCTATTGGTATTGGTGGCGACCCTATTGTGGGAACCACCACGCGTGATGCCATCGAATTGTTCTTGAGCGATCCGGAAACCAAAGGCATTGTGATGATTGGTGAAATTGGCGGTGGCATGGAAGCTGAAGCTGCTGAATGGATAAAGGCTAACGGAACAAAACCTGTGGTTGCCTTTATTGCCGGCGCCACTGCTCCCAAAGGCCGTACCATGGGCCATGCAGGAGCCATCATTGGTGGCCATAGCGACACTGCTGAAGCAAAGAAAGCAATCCTTCGCGACTGTGGCATTCATGTGGTAGATTCACCTGCCGACATCGGACGGGCGATGGTGAAGTTGCTCGGGTAGCGTGGTAAGTTCCAGGTTCAATGTTCCAGGTTCAAAGTTCCAAGTCCCAAGAACCAAGTTTCAAATTCAAAGGCCAAAATTCAAAGTATAAAGACTAAAACTCGAAATCCAAGGCTTCTTGAGATTGGAATCATATTCTATTTTGTCCCACTCCCCACGCCCCATTCCCGTCACCCATCTCCCTTTCTCCCACTCTCCAATTCTCCCCTTCTTCTCTCGCCTCACACACCTCCTCATCAACTTTTCCTAAAGGGTTGCAACTTCCGGTAAGTCAAACTTCTCCATAGCCATTCAAATGGTCCATAGTTAAAGTGTTTGAGCCAGAAAATGCTGAATGGGATTTGCAGACTAAAAATCACAATAGTTAAAAGTATGCCTTGCCAGTATTCAATTTTACCAAATAATCCAAATCCATAAGGCAAGAAGAGGGTCGTGCAAATGATTGAATGCAGCAGGTAATTTGTCAGGGCCATCCGGCCTACAGCTGCTATCAGACTCAAGAATTTATCTAAACTTCCTCTTGCAGTTAGTAATACAATTGCTGAAACATAGGCCATACCGAGCATAATTCCACTCACTGTATGTCCTGCGGTTCCCAGAAGACTCCAGATACCTGGCTCGCTCATGGGTGCCTGTGTGTAAGCATATGCATACGCCACACTTACAGGTATGCCAATAATTAATCCCCATTTGAGCAGTCTGCTGAAAAAAGGCAGATGATCATGGTAGTTTTTGATGATGCCTTTTCGTGCAGCCCAAACACCAGCCAGAAACATGGCCAGAACTACAGGATAAAAGAAAAAAGCGCCTGGCATTAATGTAAGATATTCTGTGATTCGTGTGGAAATAATTTCAGAATACGATCCATTGGAATAGACCTGATACGCCTTATCATGAAGCATCTGCATGCCGGCAGCATTCTCCTTTACGCCTGCTTCAAAAGCTTCCTTTGCTGAAGGATCCATGCCGGCAAGTAAAGCAAGGAGTGTAAAAAGGCCGATCATCAGCGTAGGTATAATTACCAGCCATGCGGCCCATTTTATTATTCCCCTATCCGAAACTTTCCGGTATAACAGTAGTATAAAGCCAAGTATAGCGTACCATAGAAGGATGTCGCCAGCCCAGAGGAAAACAATATGAGCAATTCCAAAAAGCATCAGGTAAAATACCCGCCAGCGAAATGTTGGGATGATGCTCTTGCCGTCCGGGCTGGTGCGGTTGATAAACAGCCAGAATCCATAGCCGAAAAGCATTGAGAAAATCACATAAAATTTCCCTTCAAAAAAGAATTTGATAAACAGTTGGGAAAACAATTCAAGGATGTTGCCCGACCCTGTATAACCCAAAAGCATGGCAGAAACAGGTTTGAAAAATAATGGCATATTTACCATCAGGATGCCGAAAATGGCCAAGCCACGCAGGGCATCAAGCAACTCAATGCGTTGAGAAGATGCGGTTGGTGTAATTAGTAGTGTCATCGTTGGTTTTGGATTGTATTTATAAAGGGCTAAAATATGACGTTTTTTTATTTCATTGATGGGGGGTATGCACTAAATGCAGCATCCCGGTCCTTGTGTGAACCGGGATGTGCAATTAACCAAACCAACAAACCAAAAATTATGAGAATATAAAACTGCATGAATCAATGTTTGATGAAGCAAAAATAGAACGGCTTCTCCTCACCGGAAACTGAATTCCGGTGAACGGGGCAAATCAACCAGTGAATTACCTGATTCAAACGATGAACATTTAAAACTGACCTTAAATTATTTTGAGGTTCTAACAAGTTGAGCAATAGCAAAGCAACAATTTTAACGTTATAGCTGTTTGTATTGCTTACATCGCGATCCTAAGGTTTACGCTCAAAATGCATACTTTTGTGCCCTGTTAAACTTTTTGGTTTTTGATTAACACATTGACTGACAGTATTATTTATAATTTCTATGAAGGAAAACAACTTATTGAGGCCAGACTATTTATTTGAAGTGAGCTGGGAGATTTGTAACAAGGTAGGCGCCATTCACACCATTATTTCCACTAAGGTTCCGGAAATTCAGAAAAAACTTAAAGACAATTATATCCTCATCGGGCCTGATGTATGGAAGGAAACACAAGATAATCCCGAATTTACGCTCGATGAATCAATATTTCGTCTTTGGCGAGAAAAAGCCGCCACACTGGGGCTACATTTCAGGATTGGAAGATGGAATGTACCAGGTAACCCGATCGTAATCCTCATTGATTTCACACCTTACTTTTCAGCGAAAGACAAAATATTTGAGGAAATGTGGTTAAGCCACAAAGTGGATTCTATGTCTGGACAATGGGATTATATTGAGCCGGCTTTGTTTGGCCAGGCTGCAGCCAAAGTAATTGAGAGTTTTTATGACTATTATATCACTTCCCAGGATCGGATTGTAGCACATTTTCATGAGTGGATGACAGGCGCCGGGGTTCTTTATATTAAGGAATTTATTCCTCAGATTGGCACTGTTTTTACCACACATTCAACAATTGTTGGCCGTACCATTGCTTCAAATGGTTTGCCTCTTTACAACGAAATGGAAACGTATCAGGCCGATGCCATGGCGCGAAGGTTCAACATCACAGCTAAATATTCGCTTGAGAAAACAGCTGGATTGGGTTGTGATACGTTTACAACCATTAGCAGCCTTTCTGAGCGGGAATGCCGGCATTTTCTGAACCGCACGCCCGATCTACTCACACCGGCCGGATATGATGCAGGCATGATAACCGATGCAGATAGTTTTGCAAAAAAGCGTAGTAAAGCAAGATACAGGCTGCTCGAGGTTGCCAGCGCGATCATCAGCAGCGAACTGCCTGACGATACTTTCATTTTCCTGACCTGCGGCCGTTATGAGGTTCGCAACAAAGGAATAGACTTGTTCATTGATGCACTCGGCAAGCTGAACAGCCAGGGCAACCTTAAAAAGCCTGTAGTTGCGATGATCGTACTTCCGGCAAATCAGGCCGGTCCACGAAGGGAACTTGTTGAAAGGATCAAAACAAAAGATTATACGGGATCAAGCACCGGCAAAATGATCACTCACACGCTTTTTGACCGCGAAGTTGATCCTGTGATTAAGAAACTGAAGGAAAATGGTTTAGCCAACAAGCCAGAGGATATGGTAAAAGTAGTTTTTGCACCGTGTTATCTGAATGGTTATGATGGAATCTTTAATTTGACCTACCATGAACTCTTACCTGGTTTCGATCTTACGGTGTATCCATCTTACTACGAACCGTGGGGCATCGCCTCACTTGAAAGCCTTGCAAACAGGGTTCCAACAATCACGACCACATTATCGGGCTTTGGATTACATCTGCAAGCGAATTTCCAGGAAATGAAGAAGGCCTTTTCCGTAATTGAACGATCGGATGATAACTCAAATGAAATTCCACAACTAATTGTTGAAAAGATTCTTGCAACGATAGATTTGGATGAAACCGCACTTACCAGCGTCAGAAATGCCGCATCAGAAATTGCCTTACAATCGGGTTGGGATAGGTTTATTGACGGTTTCAAGGAGGCAAACCACATGGCGCTGACAAAGGTTGAGAACCGCAAGCACCTGTTCCGCGATAAAATCCAAACCGAAATCAGGCTTACGCCACCGGCTCCGCCAAAGAAAAAACATGAGTGGAAGAAAATCCTCATTCGCTCTGCAATACCTAAAAATCTTGAAGCGCTGGATGCCCTTGCCAGGAACCTTTGGTGGTGCTGGAATAATGATGCCAAAGCCCTCTTTGAAAGCATTGACCCGGAGAAATGGAAGTCATTGCAACAAAACCCACTGGCTTTGTTTGAATCGCTTACCTACCAACGATTGCAGGAGCTTTCGTCTGATACTGATTTTCTGCACCACCTTGCGCATGTTTCTGAGCGTTTCAGGGCGTACATGAAAGAAGCAGAACACAAGCCAGCGCGGCAGATTGCATATTTCAGCATGGAGTTCGGCTTACATGATTCGCTGAAGATTTTCAGCGGCGGCCTTGGCGTGTTGGCTGGCGATTATCTTAAAGAAGCCAGCGATTCGAACCAGAATATGATTGGCATCGGGTTGTTGTACCGTTACGGATATTTCCAGCAAAATATTTCAATTCTTGGCGATCAGGTTGCGAACCTGCTTCCTCAGAAATTCACCCAAATGCCCATTCAGCCTGTAAGAGATAATGACGGAAACTGGGTAACTATAAGCCTTGCGCTTCCAGGAAGGAAGATGTTCGCCAAGGTTTGGGTAGTGAATGTGGGTAGAATTCCACTCTTTTTACTTGATACTGACATTCCTGAGAACCAGGAAAGTGACAAGGTAGTAACACACCAACTGTATGGGGGCGATTGGGAAAACCGCTTCAAGCAGGAACTGCTGTTGGGTGTTGGCGGTATTAGGGTTTTGCATGCCATGGGAATTTCGCCTGATATTTATCACCTGAACGAAGGCCATGCTGCTTTTACAGGTCTTGAGCGGCTCAGGTATCACGTGCTGGAGGAAAAGCTGACTTTTTCGCAGGCATTGGAGTTGGTACGCACAACGTCTTTATTTACAACCCACACACCTGTACCTGCCGGCCATGATTCCTTCAGCGAAGATTTGTTGCGAACCTATATTCCACATTACGCCGAACGATTAAATATATCGTGGGAAGAGTTTATGAACCTTGGTCGATGGGTTCCGGATAGCCCAGGTGAAAAATTTTCAATGAGCGTGCTGGCTGCCCGGCTTTCGCAGGAAATGAATGGTGTGAGTAAGATCCACGGCAGGGTATCGCGCGAGATGTTTGCCCGGATGTATGAAGGCTACTTCCCTGAGGAACTACATATCGGTCATGTTACAAATGGCGTTCACTACCCTACATGGGCAGCGCCGCAGTGGCAGGAGCTTTATGCAAAAACCTTTGGCGAAAATTTCACAACCGACCAATCCAATCCTGAGCATTGGAAAAAAATCCATGAAGTACCCAACCAGACAATCTGGGAAATTCGCAATTCACTTCGCAGTGAAATGATCAGGTATGTAAAGGACAGGGTGCAGACCGATATGCGCCGCAGGCAGGAAAACCCGAAAACCATTGCGCGGATTTTAGGCTCAATGAACGAGCATGCTCTTACGATTGGTTTTGCACGGCGTTTTGCAACCTATAAAAGGGCACACATGATGTTTACAGATCTTGAACGTTTAAAAACTTTGATAAATCAACCCGGAAAACCAGTGCAATTGATTTTTGCTGGAAAAGCCCACCCTGCTGATAAAGCCGGACAGGAGCTTATAAAAAGGATAATGGAAATTTCTAAAATGCCCGATTTCCTTGGCAAGATTACATTTGTTGAAAACTATGACATGGAACTGGCCAGCAAATTGGTTCAGGGCGTTGATGTGTGGCTTAATACTCCTATGCGACCGCTTGAAGCATCGGGAACAAGTGGCGAGAAAGCTGTAATGAACGGCGTGATCAACTTCAGCGTATTGGATGGCTGGTGGGCTGAAGGTTACCTGCCCGAAGCCGGCTGGGCACTTCCCGAGGAAAGAACTTACACGGAACAAAACCTTCAGGACGAGCTGGATTCACTTTCCATTTATAATATTCTTGAGAATGAAATTATCCCAGCATTTTACACAAGAGATATTTCAGGTTTGTCAAAGGATTGGATTACGTATGTTAAGAACACAATTTCTGGGATTGCACCGCACTTCACTATGAAGCGGATGATGGATGATTACGTGAAGCAATACTATAATAAACTGATAGAACGTTCTGATAAAATGAAGGCCGATAATTATCAGCTTATCAGGGATATGGCTGCCTGGAAAAGACGTATGATGAGGGATTGGAACCATATTGAAGTGCTGAAAGTTGAGGTGCCTGATTCAAGAAACGAACCTTTGAATATCGGGGATGTTTTTAGTGCAAAAGTTACCCTCGACTTGAATGGAATTTCACCAGGCGATATTGGTGTTGAGATACTTTTTGGCCAGAAAGAAAACGATGAAGTGAAAACGATTCATTTTAATAAGGAACTTCAGTTAGTGAAATCGGAAAGCAATGGTGTTGTTTTCGCTGTAGAATTTCCTTCTGAA
Source organism: Bacteroidales bacterium (assembly GCA_014860575.1). Lineage (NCBI taxonomy): Bacteria > Pseudomonadati > Bacteroidota > Bacteroidia > Bacteroidales > Bacteroidales bacterium. The sequence continues at coordinate 78,247 of JACZJK010000046.1, read as the reverse complement.
AAATCAGGCGTCTTTGATTATGCATTCAGAATTTTCCCTAAACATGAACTCTTGCCTCACTGGCAGGATTTGTATATGGTGACGTGGTTCTAAGGGACTTAGGGACTTAGGGACGAAGGGAAAAAGAGACAAGCAACAAGCAACCAGCACCCAGAACAACTGTATGGCAACCGTATAACAATTGTATGACCCAAATCCAGCAACCAGCAACCAGGAACTAATCAACCAATTAACCAATCAACACATTAACTTATGAATTTACTAAAAGGAAAAACCGCCCTCATCACCGGCGCAGCGCGTGGGATAGGTAAAGGCATTGCCCTGAAGTTTGCAGCCGAAGGCGCCAATATTGCTTTTACCGACATCAAAAATGATGAATCAATGCAAGCGCTGGAGCAGGATCTCACTGCACTGGGCGTAAAAGCCAAAGGCTATGCCTCCGACGCCAGTTCTTTTGATGATTCGGATAAGCTTGTAACTGAAGTAATGAATGATTTCGGTGTCATTGATATCCTTGTCAATAATGCCGGCATCACCCGCGACAACCTCCTAATGCGGATGGCCGAATCCGACTGGGACATTGTGATCAAAGTAAACCTGAAATCCATTTTCAACATGACCAAGGCCATCCAGAAGGTGATGTTGAAACAGCGCTTTGGCAGCATCGTCAATATGAGTTCTGTTGTTGGGTTGGGTGGCAATGCCGGCCAGTCGAACTATGCGGCATCCAAAGCCGGGTTGATCGGCTTTACAAAATCAATTGCGCAGGAACTTGGTTCGCGCAATATCCGCTGCAATGCCATTGCTCCGGGTTTTATCGAAACCGATATGACCGCTAAGTTACCGCAGGATGTGCGTGAAGAATGGATCAAAACCATACCGCTACGCCGTGCAGGAAATCCGGAAGATGTGGCCAATGTTGCGCTGTATCTCGCTAGCGATCTTTCGTCGTATGTTACCGGCCAGGTGATCAGCGTTTGTGGAGGAATGAGTAAGTAATATTTTGTGATCCAACAAATTATCATAAGTTCCGGGGCATGGTTTGTGCCTGTATGTATCCTCGCAGGTGTGCTTTACGCGGCTGCCCTTTACTATCGTGAACGCCGCAATGAGTTTTCCGGCTTGCAGCGCATCGTAATGGGAACCATCAGGGCACTTACTGTTTCATTCATCGCTTTTTTCCTGCTTTCACCGCTTTTCAGAAATACAACGAAAAAAGTTGAAGAACCGGTTATTATTGTGGCACAGGATCAGTCGGCTTCAATTTCTACGGCAAGGGATTCGGTTTTCTATTCGGAATCTTATCCGGCTCTGGTAAACAGCCTTGTGGAAGAACTCGGCAAGGACTTCGATGTGCATACTTTTTCATTTGGCGATCATATCCGCGAGGGTATCAATTTTGATTTTACTGACAAGCAAACCAATATTACGGATATGCTTGCCGAGGTTCAATCCCGTTATCTGAACCGCAATGTTGGGGCGCTCATTCTTGCCAGTGATGGTATTTTCAACCAGGGTATTCATCCGCAATATGCATTGCAATACCTGCCTTTTCCTGTTTATACTGTGGCATTGGGCGATACCACAGTTGTGAAGGATGCAGTAGTTGTGAACGTAGCGCATAACCGGATCGCATTTTTAAATAATACTTTCCCTTTAGAAGTTCATGTTAGGGGCGTTTTATGTAATGGTCTGAACACTACGCTTAGGGTCATAAAAGATGGTACAGTGTTGTTTTCAGAACGAATTGTTTTTTCCGGGAACAATGACAACAGTTTTATTCCTGTTGAGCTGACTGCAGAGCAAGCTGGTTTGCAACGCTATAGAATTGAACTGCTGCCTGTTGACGGTGAAATAATTCTCAGCAACAACGTTAAGGATATTTATATTGAAGTCCTTGAAGCACGCCAAAAAGTACTTGTGCTCTACAGCTCCCCTCATCCCGATATTACCGCCATCCGGCAAACACTGGAAGCACAGGAAAATTATTCAGTTGAAGTTTTTGAAGCTTCGCAATACAATGGAAATCCAAAAGAGTTCAACCTGGCTGTGCTACACCAGGTTCCATCGCGGCAGCAGGCATTTACTTCCCTCATTCGCAAACTCAATGATGCAGATCTGCCGTTGTTGCATATTCTCGGTTCAGGTTCTGACCTCAATGTGTTCAACACACTTGGTTATGGACTGAGTATAAGCGGATCAGCCAGCCGAGTGGATGAAACCCTGCCGGCGCTTAACCCGGCATTTACCTTATTTTCTTTAAGTGATGATTTTACCGAAACGCTCCGCTTTTTCCCGCCATTGTTCAGCCCGTTCGGAACCTATCGTGAGTCGCTGGCAAGTAACGCATTGTTCTACAGGCAGATTGGATCCCTGGTTACCGATGCACCCCTCATGACCTTTGCTGATCTTTCAGGAAGGAAAATTGGTGTGATCGCGGGCGAGGGCCTTTGGCGCTGGCGCCTGGTTAACTTTTCGCGTCGCGGCAACCACAATGCATTCAACGAGTGGCTCACAAAAAGCATTCAGTACCTGGCACTCAGGGAACAAAAGGACCGGTTCAGGGTTCAAACTCAAAACAGGTGGAACGAGAATGAAGAGATTGAATTTTCAGCAGAGCTTTACAATGCATCGTTCGAACCGATTAATACACCAGAGATAGAACTGGTAATCAGCGATGTAGAAGGAAAGCAATTTCCCTTCACATTTTCCAGAACGCGGAATGCTTATTCAATGAAGGCTGGTTCACTCGCGCCAGGCAATTATACTTACACGGCAGCTACTCAATGGCAAACCGAAAGATTGGAGGCCCGCGGCGCTTTCAGCGTGCTGCCATTGCAGGTTGAGTTTACCAACCTCGTAGCGGATCACAGACTGATGAATTCCGTGGCTGAACGCTTTGGCGGTGAAATGTTTTTACCTGCTGATATGGGTCAGATCGCCGATATTATACGGGATCGAGGAGATGTAAAACCAGTATTTTACTTTGAGAAATCCTATCTTGAACTGATTGATTTGAAGTACTTATTTGTTTTACTGATTGCCTTGCTTACTGCAGAATGGATTTTCCGGAGGATTGCAGGTGGGTATTAAAATGTTGAATTCTTAAAATCTCTCGCTAAGACGCGAAGTCGCCAAGGAAGTTTAGAATGTTTAGAATGTTTAGAATGTTTAGAAGGTTTATGGTTTAGGACGTATAGAGAGTAGAGCGGTGTGTTATGGTGATATAAGCAATCTCTCTCTTCTGTTTAAAATCAAAGTTTTGCGTCCTTGCGGTAAGAATTTATCAGGTTAGAATATCGCATTAAACAGATTTTGCGCAATGTGGGCAACTGTGATTGAGCCATCAAGCCGCCTGGCCCTGTTATAATCAGAAATTGCAGAAAATCGTGCTCCAATTTTCAGGTTTGCTTCTGCCCGCAATAAATAGGTGTCGGCGATTTGGTCGTTCAGTTCAATGGATTTTGTAGTGTCTTCAATGGCTCCTTTAAAGTCGCCAAGCAGAAACCTGTTATAAGCGCGGTGATAGAATGCAAGTTCATTACGTTTATCCAATGCAATAGAGCGATCGCATAGTGCAATAGCGCCGGCATAATCCTTTTTTTCAGTTGCTTCAACTGCATACCTTAAAAAATCAATCGCTGTATCTTGTGCCTTGCCATAAATAGAAACTAAACACAGTACTGTAATGGAGATAATGGCGGCAGCACGTCCTTTCAATGTCATAATTTCTCGAGTTTTGCTTTGTGTATTATAACGCTATCATTAACCAAAAGTTACAGGTATTGTAGGTTGAAGAGTTAAAGATACTCATGGCATCATTGTTTTACTTTACCTGTACAATAAGAAAACAGCAGGTTTTTTATGAATCTCAGGAGCATTGTTTTTCCACCATGAAACTGGTTTGTTGATGATCAGTTCGTCGGGAGCATTCAGATTGCATGCAATGCATAGCAATGTCTGGTCTTTGCATGTTTCCATAAGGCCTGAAAACAGGTTCAGGTTGCGATAAGGTGTTTCAATAAAAATCTGGGTTTGGTTCAAACGATATACCTGAGATTCGATTTCCTTAATTTTAGCTGACCTCTCCACGCTTTTTACCGGCAAGTACCCATGAAATATAAAATGCTGGCCATTGAATCCTGAGGCCATAAGAGCAAGCAGAATGGATGACGGCCCGATGAGAGGCACCACCTTTACTTTTTGCTGATGTGCATAAGTCACTACCAATGCCCCGGGGTCAGCGATACAAGGCATACCGGCTTCTGAAAGCAATCCTGTGTTTGTACCTTGTATTGTTTCCTTAAGCATTTCTGGGATTGCCGCAGCATTTACATGCTCATTCAACACATGAAAAGTTATATCCTGGAAGTCACCGCTGTACCCGGCTACTCTGAGGAACCTTCTTGCCGATCGGATATCTTCAACAATAAAAATTTGCAGGGAAAGAATTATTTCCAAGGTAGAGACAGGCAGCGAAGCTGAGGGTTTCCCTTCGGTGAGCGGAACTGGCAACAGGTACAGTGTTCCTTTTCCTGTGGTTTTCATAAAGTTGGTTTTAAGTTAATTACCACGGAATTTTTTGCAGGTCAATATTACCTCCGCATAGGATCAGCCCTACATTTTTTCCTTTCACATTTACTCTTCCTTTCAAAGTGGCGGCAAAAGCAACGGCGGCTGAAGGTTCGATCACGAGCTTGAGTCGTTCCCAAATCAGCTTCATTGCTTCAATTATTTCATCTTCCTCAACTGTTACGATTTCGTTGACATGCTTTCTGATGATAGGGAATGTAAGGCTTCCCAATGAGGTCAATAAACCATCGGCAATTGTATTTGGCTTTTGTGGAGCCGGAATGATGTGTCCTGCCTTGAAAGATAAAAATGCATCATTGGCATTTTGAGGTTCAGCAGCTATAACCGTAGTTGAAGGAGAAAAATAATGGGTCGAAAGTGCAGTTCCACTAATCAATCCACCGCCGCCTACAGGAGCCATAATAATGTCCAGATTTTCTCCGGCATCTTCAATAAGTTCCAGTGCAGCAGTGGCTTGTCCGCAGATAGTTCGGTAATAATTATACGGATGCACCTCAGAAGCATTGGTGCGCTGGATAACGAGTTTCAGCACTTCTTCTCTTGATTTTAGATTTGGCTGGCAGAAAGTTATAATTCCACCATACTCGCGAACCGCAGCAACCTTTGGCTTCGAAGCATTTTCAGGCATTACGATATATGCCGGAATTCCTCTGAGCCTGGCAGCGAGGGCAAGTGCCTGGGCATGATTTCCGGATGAGTGTGTTGCAACGCCATTCACGGCTTCTGGTTCAGAAAGCGAAAAAACAGCGTTGCAAGCCCCACGGAATTTGAAAGAGCCTGTTTTCTGAAGATTTTCGCACTTAAAAAATAGGTTTGCGCCTGTTATCTGGTTCAGGTTCTGGCTCGTAAAAACCGGCGTGCGATGAACATAAGGGCTGATTCTGGAAGCTGCTTCCAGAATGTCATTTTTTCCGGGAAAGTCGTGCATGAAGGATAAGTGAATTATTTAAGTGATTCGGCAATTTTTTCGCAGGCTTCATCCATCATCCGGTATGCTTGCTCAAAATCAGCAATATCCCCATAATATGGATCAGGAACAATTTGATTTTTACCTGGATGAGCCTGATTCATAAGGTAATCAACTTTCTTCTTGTCGGCTTCGTTGCGAGCCAGAAACAGTACATCACGCAGGTTGCGCTGATCCATCACGAAGATCCTGTCATAAATGTCAAAATCATCCACTTTGAACAAGCGCATGGAGTGGGAGGAAATATCAATGCTATGTTTTTTAGCTATTTCAAGGGTGCGGGCATCAGGTTCTTCGCCAATATGGTAAGGTTCAAACCCGGCAGAATCAACAGTCGCATCAAGTCCCTTATCCAGAATCTTTTTCCTCAGAACCCCGGCAGCCAGGGGAGATCTGCAGATGTTGCCAAGGCAAACCATTAATATTTTTTTAGTCATCGCGGTTTTGTTTGTAATGAAAATATGGCCTGTTTTGAATTCAGTCGCTAATGTACAAAAAATAAAAACTGAATGAGGTAAAACAGGATTTATTAACTTTTTGAGAACCTGGACCAATAGTGTTATATGCGGCTAAACCCTCGCAATCTGTTGAAATTTCACGAGGCTTTTTCAAAAGGTTGAATCTTGTCATCCTGAACGAAGTGAAGGATCTCCAAATAGGTGTAAAACAGATTCTTCGCTTCGCTCAGAATGACAAAAACTTAAAAATCGCGAGTTTTGAGACAGTCTCAAGCGTAGCAAGAATTTAAATTTTCAGTTTGTTGTCCAGTTCTTCAACGTAGTTTCTGAACTGCTTATCGGTTTCAATAAGATTGTTTACCGTACGGCAGGCATGCAGAACAGTCGCGTGGTCTTTGTTGCCGCAGTGCAGGCCGATGGTTGCCAGTGATGCTTTGGTATGTTTTTTTGCGAAATACATGGCCAGTTGCCTTGCCTGAACAATTTCGCGCTTGCGGGTTTTGGAATTGATTACTTCGCTGGGAATGTTAAAGAAATCACAGACAAGCTTTTGGATGTAGTCAATCGAAATTTCTTTGGAAGTGCTTTTAACAAACTTGTCAATAATTTGCCTGGCAAGCTCAACAGTGATTTCCTTTTTGTTTAGCGATGATTGTGCAATCAATGAAATAAGTGCACCTTCCAGTTCCCGAATATTAGTCGCAATATTATTGGCGATGTAGTGAATAACTTCCGAAGGCATGGTCATGCCATCATTGTAAAGCCGTTTCTGCAATATTGCCACCCTGGTCTCATAATCCGGAACCTGCAGGTCGGCAGCCAAACCCCATTTGAAGCGACTTAACAACCTGGCTTCAATGCCTTTAAGTTCAACCGGAGGCTTGTCGGAAGTGATGATGATCTGCTTTGATTTCTGATGCAGGTAATTAAAAATGTGAAAAAAGATATCTTGCGTTTTTTCCTTACCTGCTAAAAAGTGGATGTCGTCAAGAATAAGCACATCCATCATCTGGTAAAAATGTACAAAGTCGTTTTGGTTGCCATTCATTGTTGCATCAATGAACTGCTGGATAAATTGCTCGGTTGAGAGATATAATACCGTCTTATCAGGGAAGTTATTTTTAACCTGAATGCCAATGGCATGCGAAAGGTGTGTTTTTCCAAGTCCTACACTACTGTATATGAACATTGGATTAAAGGCTGTCTTGCCTGGGTTCGCAGCTACGGCATAACCGGCTGAACGGGCCAGGCGGTTGCAATCGCCTTCAATGAAATTTTCAAAGGAATACGAGTCAATAAGCTGCGAATTCACTTTTACCTTCCTGAGGCCCGGGATAATAAACGGGTTCGGAATTTCTTTCGACATTCCTCTGTTAATATCCAGAGGCATTGAAACAGGTTGATTGCCGGTTGATTGCTTGTGACTTGTAGGTACTTTTATTGTATAGGCCGGGTTATTGTTATAGCTGTTCTCCATAACAATGCTGTACTCAAGTCTGCCTTTTGAGCCTAATTCCTTTTTAATGGTTTTTTTAAGAAGAGTTATGTAATGCTCCTCGAGCCATTCATAGAAAAACTGGCTTGGAACTTCAATGGTTAAAACGTTATCATCAAGCTTTACTGCCTTAATTGGCAGGAACCAGGTTTTAAAACTTTGGTGATTAATATTGTCTTGGATTACCTTAAGACAAGCCTCCCATACTGCAACGTGATCTACTTTCATGTTTTGTTCAATAACTAATACCAGACCTAAACTAATTAAACAACTTATAATGAGGCCAGAGATAAAAAAACATCCGGGGGTGATGAGCGCCTGATGCTACGCTCCCGATTTTTTAACAAAATTGCAGTAGAAAAAGTTAAAAAAAAAATTTTTTTTGCCTTGATTTTACATTTTTTTAGTTGTATCTAAAGGCCGCCAAAGCCCGGTCAACAGCAACTTTCAGATAGTACGTAAGTATTTGATTTTGACATTAATTAATGAAGAAATCGAATCGGAGGCCAAAATAGCATTTTTTTTCCGAACCGAAATAACAATCCGGCAAATATCTGTGTAAGAACTTTCAATTATTTCAAGGTTTTTTTCTTTTACAACCCTCATTACTTCATTGGTAGCAGTGTATGGAAACACAATCTCATAGAATTCATTAATGGTCCTGGTTAGGATTTCTGCCATATCAAAAGCATCTTTGGTTGCTGATTTGTATGCGTTTATCAATCCACCTACCCCAAGTTTGGTTCCACCAAAATATCGGACAACTACTACAATAACATCCGTAAGGTCGAAGCTCAAGATTTGTCCGAATATTGGCCTGCCTGCAGTTCCTGAAGGCTCACCATCATCATTCATTCGCTGCGATTCACGGGCAGGGCCAATAGCCCATGCGAAACAATGATGCCTTGCATCGTGATATTGCTTACGGTATTTTTCCAGGATTGCCTTTGCTTCATTTTCGTTGGCTGCCGGTTCGGCAAATGCCAGGAATTTGCTGCCTTTTTCTTTGTAGATGCCGCTAGATACACCCCCAATGGTGCGATATGTGTCGTCGAACAGCATTGTCAGTGTTTGTGTGATTTGATAAATTCTATGATGTTACTTATTTCATTGGGTGCTAGCAATTTTCGGTCTGGGTTATCAATCATAACATGCCTGTTTTGTTGCAACAACGCATACCAATCGCCGGGCCGTTTCAGATCACCGGTTTTTCTTGGGATAATGTGAAGATGAAGATGAGCAAAACTTTGTCCGGCAGCTTCGGACTCCTGCAACGACCAATCAAAACCATCCGCCTCAAATGCACGCATCAACAACTGAGTTACCTGCCGGGCGAAAGTGAAAAATTTTGTCATTTCTTCGTTATCCAGTTCATTGATTGTAACCACATGCCTTCGCGGAATGATCATTGAATGACCCGGCAGGATCGGTGAAATATTATAAACTGCCATCACCTTGTCCAAACCCCAGAAAATCTGTTCCTGAATGGATAAAGAGCAAAAAGGACAAGGCTGGTTCATACAATGCAATTATTATGAGAAGATGATTTCAATTCCTTACTTTTTAAACAACAACGCGGCGTCCTTTGCTTTTCCCTTAAGATGCCAATCTGTTGGTACAATGCTCCAGTTAACATAAGGTGATGATGGAGGAACTTTGTTTTCTCTGATCCATTCCATAATCATAAACCTGAGATCTTGCCCCGAAGTATAGGTGATGCGTCTGTTTAGTTCATCGTGAGGAATTCCGGCACCTGTAGTCAGATGCCCACCGCCTCCGCTGGCCCTATAGGAGTTGATCGCTACTTCATAAGTAGAATCGGCGCTGAAAGGCCGTCCATCAATCATTGAAATAATATTCACCCGTTGGCCTGCAGGTTTTGAGACATCAACAGTGTAGATGATGCCTGCAGCCGATTCAAAGTTAAAATGTGGCGTTGCTGTTTGGGGTCTGCCATAAGGATCCGTTACGAGCTTGCCCTGTTCATCTTTCACAAAGTTCAACAGATGGTCGCTGCTGGTTTTCATTTGGTTCAGCCAGTTACTGTAGCTGAATTCTAAAACATCAAGCACTTCTTGTCCGGAAAGTTGCATGGTGTAAAGCTGATTTTCATAACGGTAAAGTTTGAAGAGATCTCCACGCGTGAGCTTCCCTGCAGGAATCACTGCATCAAAGCTTAAAGGCGCTGAAAATGAAAGATCGGCTTTTGTGATCTCAAGTTGGATATGGTGCACAAGGTTCACAAACATTGAGCTTCCAAAAAGTGCATCGCGGCTGAACAAAGAATCCGTAAGTGCACCAACAGGCTGCTTTACAAAATCCTGAACGGGATAAACATAATCAAAGAATTGATCGAGGAAACCTTCATGGGCTGGTAATTTTGTCATATCTGCAATATTGCCCTGCAGTTCTTTGCGGGTTGAGTTTGAAATAGTATCTGAGATTAAGATAATATCGGCAACAGCTAGATTCCTGGCATTGTTTCCTCCGCCCAGCAGCAATGTATAACCTTCGCTCAGGTTAGGAACAAATTCGTTCCAGCGCCGGTGGTCATGCCCTGTAAATACCACATCAAATCCTGCAACACGCTGTGCAATTACTCTTGATGCCTGCTCAAGGTTGGCCGGTATTCCATCAGGGTACTCAACATCAGGTGCCCCTGAATGAAACAGTCCGATCAATAAATCAGGTTTCTCATTACGCTGAATATACCTTACCCAGCTTCTTGCCGAAACTAGCATGTCTTCAAAATGCATTCCACTCCACAATTCCTCAGGTAACCATTGTGGTATAGCCGGTGTGCACAATCCGAGGATGGCAATTTTTTTATTATTTTTTTCAATCATAGTGTAGGGCTTAAAATATGGAAGCCCTGTGGTTTCGTCAATGATGTTGGCCCCAAGCCATGGAAAATCAAATTGCATATTAAGCTTGTCATACACCGGATGTCCTGCCTCAATATCATGATTTCCGATAGTAGTAGCATCGTACTGCATGAAGTTCATAACGCGTGCCATGGGGTGAATACCGGAGGTATCAATGAAGTTGTAATAATAAATGAAAGGGTCTCCTTGCAGGATATCACCATTATCTAAAAATATGACTTCCTGGTTTTTTTTCTGACGCTCGTTCATGACGTATGAATAAACCTGAGCCAATGAATTGGGGCGTGATCTGGCGTCAAGAATATCGTAAGGGAGAACACTGCCGTGCACATCGGTGCTGACTATGATTTTCAGGTATGTAGTATCCTGTGCTGTAGTTACTGTAGAAAACAGAAAAGCAACCAATGCAGATAGTGCTGCGCGGGACATTTTGAAGGTCATTGCGGAAATCTTAGGAAACATTAAACATATATTATTAACGAAAGAACAGCTTGGTATTTTACACACGAACAAAATAATAACAATCGGGAGAAGAAATCGGTTAATTCGAATTGCCTGTTTCACTAAAAATATTCATTGGTGAATTGTTGGTTTGATTATCATTTCTGAAACGGTTCTGTAGAATATGATTAGCATGAGGTAAATTATTTGATGGCTTGCGTATTGTCTTCTTTTCCTGTTGCTTTTCTTAGCATTCCTTGAATTATGCCTTTAAATCTTCACAATTTGATAATGCTTTATTAACGAAATGGTCACTTTGTGTTAATATTTCCTTAACATGACCAGCCTACTTTTGCCGCATAAAATCAAATCTGCTAAACCTATCTATTCATGAACCAATTATTCAAAAAAATGAAAAGCAACAATTTTCAAAAGAGAAATTTCTTTAAGCTGGCATTTTTCATGTTAGCATTAGTCGTTGGATTAAATTCCTGCAAAAAGGGCGACAACTTCAAGGCCCCTAGTGTGACCGCGCCCGATAATCAAACTATCGAAGCCGGTGCAGTTGTTGATCTCATTTTCAGTTACACAGCTGATGGTGGTTTTAAATCAGCCACTGTAAGTGCAGTTAATGGAACTGCAACCATTACAACCAATGGAACTGCTGATGCAGAATCAGGTAATATTTTTGTAGCTTTCACTGCCGGAGATGCCGCTGGCGCAGCATCTATCAAACTTGCTGTAACTGACAATGAAAACCAAACAGATGATGCAACCGCAGTGGTGAATGTTACATTGGAAACACTTGTTGTTGTTTCAAGCAACATCAGCACAAATACAGACTGGACCAGTGATAAAGTATATCAATTGGCTGGTAGGATCACCGTACTTAACGGTGCCACTTTAACTATAGAAGCAGGCACAATCATTAAGGGTGAAGCAGGTACCGGAGCAAATGCCACGGCTTTGCTGATAGCAAGAGGTGGAAAGCTGATTGCTGACGGAGAAGCTGACGCACCTATTATCTTTACATCAGTTGCCGATGAATTATCACCTGAAGATATTGCTGCCGGCAATTTTGGAAGCCCAAACCTTGATCCTGATGTTGATGGATTGTGGGGCGGTGTGCTTGTGCTGGGTAGGGCCCGAATTTCAGCTTCAAATGACAACGGTGACGTGAGCGAAGTTCAGATTGAGGGTATTCCAACTTCAGATCCCAACGGACTGTATGGTGGTAATGATGATTCTGACGATTCAGGTATTCTCAGATATGTTTCCATTCGTCATGGCGGAACCAATATCGGTGCTGGAAATGAGATTAATGGTCTTACTTTGGGTGGTGTTGGATCGGGAACCATCATTGAAAATATTGAAATTATTTCGAACCAGGATGATGGCATCGAATGGTTCGGTGGTACAGTGAATGTTACAAATGCCGTGGTTTGGAATGTTAATGATGACGCCATTGATACTGACCAGTCCTGGGCTGGTACACTGGATAACTTTGTTATCATTGCTCCTGGCGACCACAACTTTGAGCTCGACGGCCCGGAAGGTTCTTATCCCGCCGGCCACACAATTAAGAATGGTTATGTGATTGCTAATGATTTTGATCTGGAAAGATTCTCTGCCGATCTTATTAATACTGACGATAATTCCAGGGTCAATCTTGAAAACATTTTCATCACTTCTATCAGAGATGGCCAGAAAATCAACCGAGTTGTTCATAATGTCGGTGTAGTTAACTTCACTGGAATTTTACTTGATGTGCCCGCAGCAGATCTTGCAAATTATGTAAATGGAGCTGTACCGGCAGGAATTACAGCAGGTACTTCACACACCACAGATCTTTCTGTATTTGGCTGGACATGGGCTGCTCAGGCAGGTAAAATCCCTTCAAAATAAAATGATCCGACTTCCCAGGAATATTTTTAACTATTTACCAATTCAAGCATAAAATATGCAACAGACTTGCAAAATTAATTTTGCAAGTCTGTTGCATTAAGATTTTAAAAAATTATTGCGATGATAAAGTACCTGTTAATGGTTGGATTGATTTTAGTTCTGTCAGGCACAATGGCTCAGAACGGCACAATAAGGGGTTCAGTATTGGACGGGAAAACCGGTGAAACTTTGGTTGGGGTAACTGTATTGGTGAAAGGTACAACGATTGGAGCCAGTACTGATCTGGATGGGAAATTTTCAATCAGTGTTTCAGTGGGTTCGCATGAATTGCAGATAACCTATATTTCATATCAAACAGTTTTACTGGAGAATGTGCGGGTCAAACTCAATGAGGTTACTTTGATTGATGATATTTTATTGCAGGAGAGTTCATTCGAACTTGCTGAAGTAGTTATATCGGCTGAAGCCATCAGAACCACTGAAGCCGTGCTTATGACAATGAAGAAACAATCTGTAGTAATCATGGATGGTATTTCGTCAGCTAAAATAAAATTGATTGGCGATGCTACAGCTGTCGAAGCTGCAAAGCGGGTAACCGGAGTTTCCATTGAAGATGGCAAATATGTATATGTCAGGGGGCTGGGCGACCGGTATTCAAAAACAATGCTGAATCATGTTGATATTCCGGGACTTGACCCTGACCGGAATAGCTTACAAATGGATATTTTTCCAACCAACCTGGTTGACAATATGATGGTAGTTAAAAATTTCACTGCTGACCTGCCCGCCGATTTTACAGGTGGAATTATGAATATTGAAACCAAAGACTTCCCCGAAGATAAAATTTTCAGTGTTTCGTTAAGCACAACTTATAATCCAGATATGCACCTCAATCCCGATTTCCTAACCTATAAAGGAGGTAAAACCGACTTCCTTGGATTCGATGACGGGACCAGGGCTATACCCGGGCAAGCCAAAGAAAGCAAAGTTCCAACACCATATAGCGGTCACCCGCAGGATGAGGTGATAAATTTTATCAATAACTTCAACCCTACCCTGGGTGCAATCAGAGAGAAAAGCTTTGCTGATCTGAGTTTTAGTTTGTCACTTGGTAATCAGATCAGTCTGAATTCCGAAAGTCCAAAAGATCCCAAATTGGGCTATATATTCGCCTTGTCTTATAAAAATGATTATAAATTTTATGATAATGTAACTTTTAGCGAATATCAGCGCTTTTTTGATCCTGACCGTTATGAAATGAGATATGCGACAATTCAAAACGGACAATATGGCGAAAGGAGTACTCTTATTGGAGCGATTGCCGGCCTGGCGTTTAAGACGAAATTGTCGAAAATCAGGTTTACTTTTATGCACCTGCAAAATGGAGAATCCCTGGCTGGAAAATTCTTACTTAATAATGACGGTGAAGCGGTAGGACAATCTGGATATATTGCTGGTTCTGATAATCTGGAGTATAATGAGAGGGCACTGAGTAACCTCTTTTTGAATGGCAATCATCTGATTGGGAATTCTGGTTGGGAGATTGACTGGCGGATTTCACCGACTTTGTCAACATCTTCCGATCCTGATATCCGGAAAACAGCATTTACTTACAGGCCGCTTGATACATTATTTCTGGCTGGCGCCGGTGGAAACCCATCCAGAATATGGCGGTCATTAAGTGAAATCAATGGTTCAGGGAAAGTTGATGTGAATAAGAAATACACTTTATTTGATCGGGATGCCCGGCTCAAATTCGGTGTAAATTATACCTACAAAGAACGCGAATATGAGATTTTGTTTTTCGATATGCAATTTGTAGGCAGTCAGTCATGGCAAACATCCGATCCAACCCAGATTTTAATCCCGGATCACATTTATCCGAACAAACCAAATTCTATTTATTACCAGTCAGGAAATAATGATCCTAACCCCAATGCCTACGAATCGAACATTCGAAATTCAGCAGCATATATCCAGAACGAATTTAGCCCGCTTCCGAGGCTCAGAACTATTCTTGGTGTGAGAATCGAGAACTATGTACAACGCCATACAGGCCGGGATCAGACTTTTGCAAATGGAGATTTTGCAAATGGTAAAAATCTGGTGAACGATAAGGTGCTTGAATCTTTGGATTTTTTCCCTTCTGTTAACTTCATCTTTGCCCTTACAGAAGAACAGAATCTGCGTGTAAGTTATACCCGTACCATAGCAAGGCCTTCCTTTAAAGAACTTTCGTTTGCACAGATCATAGATCCTTTGACCAACAGAATCTTTAACGGCAGCCTTTTTACTTATGCTGACTGGGATGGCAAACTAACTGAAACAAGAATTGATAACATTGACTTCAGATGGGAGTGGTTTCTTGAAAGAGGGCAGATATTCTCAGTAAGTGCATTCTTCAAGAATTTTGACGATCCGATTGAAATGGTAAGAATACCCGAACAGCAAACTAGTACTGAGTATCAGGTTCGCAATGTTGGTGATGGGGAGTTAATAGGGCTGGAATTTGAACTTAGAAAGGATTTGAATTTTATTTCTGAGTCCCTCGCAAATTTTAATTTCAGTGGCAATTTTACATGGGTGCAGTCAAAAATTGATATGTCTGATCGTGAGTTCAACTCAAGAACAACGTACAAGAAAATAGGGCAGGTTGTTGAATCTGTGAGGCAAATGGCCGGACAGGCGCCTTATGTGATTAATGCCGGGCTAACATACGGTAATTTTGATCTGGGAGTGGAAGCCGGGATTTTCTATAATATTAAAGGACCCACATTGGCTATTGTTGGCGCAGGCTTGTTTCCTGATATTTTTGACCACCCTTTCCATAGTCTTAATTTTAGCCTGAATAAGAAATTTATAGATAATCATTTAGTGCTAGATGTTAAGGTTTCAAATATCCTTAAATCATCAATTGAGAGTTTTTATCATTCATACAAGGCCGAAAATGAGTATTTTAGTTCATACAATCCAGGGATTTCATTCGGGCTGGGTATGAGCTATAAGTTTTAAGTATGGCCTGTCTCTCAAAGCGTTGTAACTTTTTCTTATGACGAAAATGCCTTTACTGTGTCGCAGTAAAGGCATTTTCGGTAGGTCAAGAGACTTTATTTATTGCAGAAACTAATATGTTCTTTGCATCGCAAGGTTGCCTGCTTCATCCCACATGAACCAGTCGCCACTTTTTTCGCCGTTTTCATAGTATATCTGGTAGCGTTTGTTTCCGTTTGAATCCCAAACAAGCCAACTCCCATGTTTGTCACCATCTTTAAAATTTGCTTCAGCGGTAAGGTTCTTATTTTCATCCCAGGTGTACCAGGTTCCATGCTTAACACCATGCTTGTATGAACGCTGTTCTTTTTTTGTGCCATCAGGAAAATAGATGAATGTGAGGTCATGCTTCTGACCTTCAAATAAATTCATTTCCATTTTGAGCAAACCATTTTCGTAATATTCGGTGACTGTACCGGAATATAGCACGCCATCCTTGTAGTACAAGCCATCATTTTCAGTGATGCTCTGTGCAGAAGCAGCAGCTACTGTAAGAAGCAGCAATATCGCCATAGTTAAAAACAGATTCTTCATATTGCCCTCCGGTTTTAAAATATTGCAGCAAATATAATAATAATTGATCAAAAGTTAACATAAAGTTAACATTAAATTAACGTTTTAATAATATTATTCCGCAATGGACTGATGATTAACGCTTTGTGTATGTCGCTGAAATATTGAGAATACACAAAAACCGAGTTAATTAATTAAGCCGGTTTTTGTAAAGTGCTAAAGAATATGAAGCTAGAGCTGCTTTAGTTGAATGATCAGATCATCCTGCTGGGTTGAGGCAGATATTTTTTTAATCTCCTTTTCAGCGTAAGCGATATAGGAAATCCTAAGGGTATAATTGCCGGGATTCAGATTTGTAATGGTAAATCTTCCTGTAATATCAGTAAATACTTTTCTTTTTAATTCAGTGATCTCAATTGCGGCACAAACCAATTCCTCGCCCGTGTCATTATCTTTGACAATCCCTGTTAAACTAACCGTGGAATTTGATTTTGATTCGTCTTTGAATGAATCATTTTCAGCAAACGAATGTGCTGACATAAACAGCAGAATGAATAGTACCAGGAACGTTTTAATTGTGTTTTGCATTTTTCAGAATCAAAACGCAAAAATAGAACTGTGATTGGTTGGAAGGGCTAAGATGTGTATTAAGCTTTCTTTAATTCAATATTAAGAAATTGTTAAGACATGCCAAAGCTAGTAATAATGTGTCTCCACCACCGGTTGCCACATCTGCCTGTAACTTTCCTGTTCCATGCCAAGGCAAACATCAGCGAGTGAGCAGTTGTCATGAGGGTCGTGGTTTACCATTCGGGCGAAAGTACAGGGATCTTTCTCACAGTGACCAGTCTGGCAAAACAATTCCTTATTGCAACAACTGCGGCCTAATGACCAGAAAAAATCATTGAGTTCAACAATGGGCTTGCCCGATACACTTGCGATGATCCGGAAAGCCTCAATGCATGCCATTCTAACTTTTGCGTCACTATCAACAGGCTGACGATTCCTGAGTTTTGATGCAAGTTTATGGTCGTTTACTTCAACACAACCGGTTCGGAGCATAACGCGTTGCATATGGTAATCCATTATCGGGATAAAATTCTCTGGATCTTTTACCTTCAGCAGCCCGGCATCCTGTATTAATTTCAACAGAAATGTGCTTTTCTTGCGCATGGGGTCGGAGTATGCCTTGAATGTACCCAGTAATTCATATAGCCCTATGCCGTCAGCAAACAGCCGTTGTTTCGAGTGTTTAATGATATAATGAATACTGCCTTTGAACTGACTTTCGAGGATATAATCTGTTTCGGCCAGGAACGATGCGCGTTCAGCCACGCGATCGAGTGTAGTATTCAGCGGGCTGAAATCATCAGAAAACATTGAAGCCAGCCGGTTGCATAAATCGTTAAACGGAAGTGAAGCAATTATTCCCCGTTGCAGAAAAGGGGAATTATTCTTTCCGAGTTGTGTAAAAGTGTGTTCAATGTACTCCCATCCCCATAACTTTAGCTTTTTGTTATACAACTTCTGGGTTTGATGACAGATGGCAACCGAATAAAAATAGGTTCTCAGGCGTGTTTCAAGCGGAGCCTCAAAATTCAGGAATTCCCGCTCATAGAACCAGCCCCTGAACTTAAAATGCGTCAGGCATTCTCCTACTTTTAAACACTGACTGAGGTTAGGGCTAACTGCGGCTGCCATTGTGGTTCAGTTTAGTTGGGGAAAGTTCCAAAAACCTTACTTATAAAACGGTGAACACCGTGAAACCCTTTTACCGGTTCAAGGTGCATCAAAATACATCTCCCGCTCACATACTTCAGGTTGTTCTGTATGCAAAAATCAATTACTGCATTATCTTCTGAACCCTGCTGCAGCCATACATGCTGAAAACCCCTGGCTATGGCTTCCTTGAGGAGCAAGAGCGATTGGACCGGAGGAGTTACAAGCACAAGTGCGTCAATTTCTTTCGGCAATGCGCTGAGGTTCGGATAGCATTTGTGTCCGTCAATCTCTTCGGCATTGGGGTTAACCGGAACGGCTGCATATCCTTTTGCCAAAAGATCCTTCAATACGATGTTGCCGAATTTCTTTGGATCGCGCGAAGCACCTCCAACAGCAACATTTTTATGGGTAAGAAACTCCCTTATCTTTTCTGCCAAAGCAGTTTTATTCTTTGTTTTCATGTCCTATAATAATATTGTAATCAAATTCAGGTGGATTCATCATATGCCTTTTTACAGCGCAGTGGTTGGCAGCGTGAACCAGCGCATCTTTATATTTCTCGGGAAATTCGTCGGGAAGGTGCATTTCAAATGCTATTTTGCTGATCAACCGGCTTTGTGGGTTAGTTTGCATGTTTTGTTTGATCACAATGTTTTTGGTGTCAATGCCGCGTTGTTCGCAAAATGATTTAACATAAATGCCCACGCATGTTCCAATGGAAGCAAGGAACAAATCGAATGGCGCTGGTGCAGAATTTTCGCCACCGGCAAAAGCGGGCTGATCGGTAAGAATGGTGTGGCCTTTATAGCTGGCCTGGACTTTAAGTCCTCCGGGGAAAGTTATCTCCATGTTAGTTTAGTTAAAGAGTTTTTTTATGTTTTTTCAAAGGTAAAAATTTTAAGTATAGAACCATCCTGTAATGCCTCGAATATTTATGCGTTTGTTTCCGGCACTTATTATCAGGACTAAAGCTTAAAATAAGCTTGATTTTTTTGGAAATGTATTGGAAATCGCCCCTCTTTGTCGTACATTTACAGTCGTTTTTACAATCCCCATCTTGGCATCCTTCCTCACTTCGTTCTGTAACAAACACCTGACCGGGCCCACTCACTGCAGAATAAGTTCATTTACAATTAATTATTAACCACCAGGCTTTGCCTGGATAATAACATTGCCATGAGAAACAGCAACCAAAAATTCGTATTAATTTTATTACTGACCTACAGTGTTTCAGTAATCGGCAATTCACAAAGCCACGATGCTCAAGCAAATGAGCCTAAACCGGCCTATTATCTTTGTGAGGATGATCTTATTGAGATAATGTTTGTTGAATCATCCAGGGTCAGGCTGCGGAATGGTTTGACCACAGATCTTACATCAGATGCGATGAATGGCGTTGATGCGGTGCTAAGTACTTTATTCTGGTTTGAGTGGCAGCGCTTCAGCGAAGTGGATGAAGACCTCATTGATAAATGGGCTGAAGACGGGGAGCGAAATACAGGACAAAAACTTTACAACCTGAACAATATCTTCAGGCTTCAGATTCCCAAAGGGAATGATATCTGGGAACTTTCGACAAAGCTCGAAGCCCTGCCAGGTATTTTTTCTGCCCGACCGGTTCCTAAACCAATGGCACTGCCACTACCTGGCAATTATCAATCATTGCAGGGATATCTCAAACAGGCCAGCATCATACCTTCTGGTTTGGATGCCAATTATGCCTGGACTGTGCCCGGTGGAACCGGCTCAGGTATTACAATTTGCAATCTGGAATATAGTTGGAATTATAATCATGCGGACATTACAAAAGCTGTGGGATCGCAAATCAATACCAATGTTGTTGATCCATTTAGCGATAATAATCATGGCACTGCGGTTATAGGCATGCTCGTTGCCGATAATAATGGATGGGGTACTACCGGAATCTGTTTCGGTGCAAACCTGCTGACCTGTGGCACCAATTATGGCTCTCCAACCGCCACATGGAATGTTCCGGGTGCCATCGCAGTTGCCATAGCTAATCTATCTGCGGGCGATATTATCCTGCTCGAACAGCAATGGGATTACACCGGAACAGGTGGTTTTGTGCCAATTGAATGGTGGCTTAATTACTCACCGAATCCGCAAACAAATAATGGTGTTTACTCGGCCATTCAAACTGCGGTAGCAAATGGAATACATGTAGTACAAGCTGGCGGAAACGGAGAGGTGAATACAGGTATGCTAAATTGGTATGGGAATTCCGGAGCAATAATCGTCGGAGCCGGGACTGCAAGCAGCGGAAATGACCTACAGCGCATCACCACTGCATATTCCGGAAGTTGGGGCACATCTTATGGCCAGCGCTTTGATTTGCAGGGATGGGGTGAAAATGTGATGACCACCGGTTATGGCACCTATTATTCAGCCCAGGGCCCCAATTATTATTATCGGGCTGACTTTAGAGGAACATCCAGTGCCGCACCCTGTGTTGCAGGGGCAATTGCTTGTGTTCAGGGATATTATGTGGCCAATATTTCAGGAACACCAATGTTGCCGATAAATATGAGAAACCTGCTTGTAAGTTTCGGCACGCCTCAAGTGTTTGGCCCAAGTGGCAACATTGGGCCAAGGCCGGATTTGTTTTTGGCCATCACCAATATTCCTCCTCCTTCAAACGATCTGGACTTTGGTGATGCGCCTGATCCTCCTTATCCGACCCTTATAAGCAGCAGCGGAGCAAGCCATATAATTGATGGCGTAACTTTTCTGGGTTATTCTGTTGATCCTGAAACCGACGGACAACCCAATGCTACTGCAACCGGAGATGATAACGACGGCAATAACGATGATGATGGTGTCATATTTACAAGTGTGCTTATGCCCGGTCAAAATGCTAATTTGCAAGTGATTGCTTCAGTTCCAGGTGTATTGAATGCCTGGATTGATTTTAATCATATGAATGTTTGGGGCGATCCGGGAGAATTTATTTTCCAGAATGTAATCCTTGCTGCAGGTGTTAATAATCTGAGTTTTGCTGTTCCACCCAACGGGGTTCCCGGAAATACATTTGCGCGGTTCAGATTTAATACCACCGGCGGACTTCTCTTTTATGATGGTTATGGACCAGCTCCTGACGGGGAAGTGGAAGACTATGAGGTTTTTATAGAGGAACCTATGTCTGATCCTTACGACTTTGGTGATGCACCTGAAGGTACCCTTGCCTATCCTGCAAGTGGCGTATTGGGTCAATTCCCTACATGCATCAATGTTGGCCTTCCGAATTCATGGATTCAACACAGTAATTTTGGGGCTTTCTTTGGGCCTTCAGTTGATCTTGAACCCGAAGGCAATGCCGGTTTGTGCCCGATGTTCAACCCGAATACCTATAATCAGGATGAGTGCTTCCAGGATGGAGATGCCGGCCTTTTAACTCCTGGTGCATTTACCATAGTGGGTTCTCCGGGAGCCGAGACGGTAGTGACCTGTCCCGGGTCAAATGGGATGACCCTTGGTCCTGTCTGCACACAAGCCATCTGGGGTCAGAACATTGACATTCAGGTTCAAAACTTTATGCCTAACATGACTGGTGGCCTTGTGAATGTTATTATTGACTGGGATCAGAATGGGATATGGGGTGGAGTATCTTCCTGCCCCGGAGGTGTAAATGTTCCTGAACATGTACTCATCAACTTTCCTGTTCCCAACGGGTTTAATGGGCCGTTGTCAATGCTGATGCCGCCTGGTTTTTTGATAGGGCCAAATGCGGGTTATGTCTGGGCAAGGTTCAGCATCACCGAAATACCTGTGTTGCTTCCCTGGGATGGTTCGGGTGTCTTTGAAGATGGCGAAACGGAAGATTATTTATTGCTCTTAGATGCTCCGCCACCCCCGGATTTTGACTTCGGCGATGCGCCTGATCCAACCTATCCTACACTTGCTGCCTCCAATGGCGCGAGTCATGGTAATAATCCTCCGGGGTACTTTATGGGGGCATTAATTGACTATGAGCCCGACGGACAATCTACACCAAATGCCTCCGGAGATGACACAAACAATCTGCAGGATGAGGACGGGCTAAGTTATACATCCCCTGCTACGGTGGGACAATCCTATAACTGGCTGGTTCAAGCCTCAATGCTTGGTGGTTTTATAAATATTTGGGTTGATTTTAATTGCGATGGCGACTGGGCAGACGCGGGCGAACATGTAGTTATTGATGCAGTTTCAACCAATCTAACCATGGGGTTCAGTATTTTAATCCCGGCAAATGCAACACCCGGCAATACATTTGTGAGGGTAAGATTTAGTTCGGTGCAGGGTTTAAGTAATAATGGGTTTGCTCCTTCGGGTGAAGTTGAAGACTACATGCTTACAATTGCCGGCCTGCCGCAATACGATTTTGGTGATGCCCCCGATCAACCCTGGAACAATTACTTCTATCCAACCCTGCTGGCTAGCAATGGTGCCAGACATCTCATTGTTTCTGGTGTTCATCTTGGAAATTTAATTGATGCAGAAGTAGAAGGTTTGACTAACATAAATTCACTGGGCGACGATCAAAATAATCTTGCAGACGAAGATGGGGCGCTCACAAACTGGCACAGCTATATGTCGGTAGGATATCCGATGAACATGAAAGTAAATGCTTCAACCAGCGGATTGTTGGATGCATGGATGGATTTTAATAAAGATGGTGATTGGAATGATGCAGGAGAACAAATATTTACATCTGTACCACTCAGCCCGGGCGATAATTATGTCAGCTTTATCATTCCTCGCAATGCAAATACAGGTTTCACTCCATTTCCATATTCTTCACGCTACCGTTTCAGCACTGCAGGAGGATTGAGTTATACAGGGCAGGCCAACGACGGCGAGGTTGAAGACTATGCTATCTCATTTAACCTAAATACTTTATATCAGTGGTCGCAACCACACAAACAAACATACAGTAACTGGAGTGGAATACACTGCCATGATGCAGTGGTAAGCGGGCAACTTCAGATTTTGGTGAATGCTGATGACTTCATCAGCTACGAAGGTAATGTGTCGGGAATTGTGTGGTACGGATGCTATGAAATTCCGGGATTGGGAATTAACCGATTTCATCTGAGTTTGCACAATTCAAACCCAGGTTGCCTGCCAGCCGATCCTGAGATTTGGGGAGCTGATGTTTTGTTAGGTTCTGTGAATGAAACTGCAACAGGAAATTACAATAGCATGGGTGAAATGATCTACAGGTATGAGTATTATTTACCAACTCCTGTTCAACTGCAAGCCGGAAGTACATATTGGCTGGATATCTCAGCTCGCTGCAATAATCCGAATGTACCGGCCCGCTGGAAATGGATGGAATCCTCGAGAAGCCGTGTAACCGCACTCTGTCCAGCCGTTCAGCGAGTGATCGTTGTAGGTGTTCCATCTGTTTGGAGTCCATTATACTGGGCCAGTAATAATACACATTCGGAGATGGCATTCGAAATCATGTCGGCAATGGATTTTGGCGATGCACCATTACCATATCCAACAACATTGGCCAACAATGGTGCCTGTCACTCAAATTGGTGGGGACCGCTTCACCTTGGAAATGTGATTGATTATGAATCGGATGGCCTACCCGACCCCAATGCATTGGGTGACGATAATAATAACCTGCAAGACGAAGATGGAATTGTGTTTCTGAGTCCATTGTACATCGGGCAAAATGTAGCTATTCAGGTAACAGTAACAGGTTCAGGCCTGCTACAAGGATGGGTTGACTTTAACCGTAACGGAAGCTGGAGTGATCCAGGCGAACAAATCATGCTGAACCTGCCTGTTTCAACAGGAACATTTATTCATAATTTTATAGTTCCGCCCAATGCAGTTGCAGGGCCTTCATTTGCCAGGTTCCGACTGAGTACATGGACATTGCCAGCCAACATATTTGATGGATATTTGCCAAGTGGCGAGGTTGAAGATTATATCGTTGAAATCATAGACGCATTTTTTGACTTTGGTGATGCCCCCGAAGGTGCTCTTGCCTATCCGGCAAGCGGTGTGATTGGCCAATTCCCTACATGTATGAATGTTGGCCCTCCGGGAAGTTTCATTCAACACAATAATTTCGGGGCATTCTTTGGGCCTTCAGTTGATTTTGAACTAGAGGGCAACGCAGGTTTATGCCCGAATTTCAACCCCAACATGTACAATCAGGACGAATGTTTCAATGATGGAGATGCAGGACTGCTGCACCCAGGTGCTTTTACTATTGTGGGCCCTCCGGGTGCCGAGGTTATTGTTGCATGTCCGGGAATACCATTTATGCCACTGGGCAATATATGTACACTTGCTTCCTGGGGTGGCAACATTGATATCCAACTTCAAAACTTTATGCCCAACAATACTGTTGGGTATGTGAATGTGCTGTTCGATTGGGATCACAACGGCATCTGGTCAGGCTTTGCAACATGCACTGGTGGCCAACAGGTTCCTGAACATGCTCTTGTCAATCATTTAATTCCCAATGGTTTTAGCGGTCAATTGTCTGCAACATCTCCCCCTCCCTTCACAATCGGTCCCGCCTCGGGCTACGTTTGGGTCCGTATTTCCATTACGGAACAGCCAGTCCCTGCAAACTGGGACGGTTCTGGCATTTTTGAAGATGGCGAAACAGAAGATTATATGTTCCATGTTTTGCCTGATCCAAACATCAATTTACAGAATATAACTGTTCCGGGCGGCCAAACTACTTGTTACGAAGCAGCTCAAACAATCACTACAGCAGGATCGGGAACTACCTTCATTGTTCAAAACGGCGCAGTGGTTTATCTTGTTGCGGGTCAGAATATTATTATGAAAGACGGCACTCATTTTAAAAACGGATCATACGTTCATGTATATATTGAGCAAGACGGCGAATACTGTAGTAATCCAAAAGCAATAGTTTTTGAACAAGAACCTTTGCCTAAGCCTCTGCCGTTTGAAATAGCTGAGAAGGATTCATTCTTTAAGGTGTATCCAAATCCGAATACTGGCCAGTTCACACTTGAACTCAGTGAGCGTTCTGAATTCTCAACTATCAAAGTTGAAATTTTCAACCTTGTTGGTGAAAGAATCATGGATGTCGAGCTTCTGGCAATGAAACAATACCTGTTCGATCTGTCAGCAAAGCAACCAGGTATTTACCTTGTCAGGGTAATGCAAGGCAATGATGTGGGGATTGAAAAGGTGATTAAGCAATAGTTTCAGTGAACTTTTGTGCAGTTAAAAACAAGCCATCTGTGTCAGGCACAGATGGCTTTTAATTATTTACTTTTCAGGAGTAAATAAGTTGCTATAACTGCTTGTTTCTCTAATCTGACACCTCGCGCACCAATATGCCAATAAATTTGCAATAAGCTTTTTAATGTTGTAAATTTACATTCTGATTTCATCAACCCCATCTTGGCATCCTTCCACACTTCGTTCTGCAACAAACACCTGATCGGGCCCACTCACTGCAGAACATGTTCATTAAAATTAATTATTAACCTGCAGGCATAGCCTGCAAAAAACTGCTGGTTATGAAAAAAGTAACTTTACAATGGATAATTGTAATTATCCTTACCGTTATCGCATCTAACAAGCTGGTTGCTCAACTACCTGAGGCTTCACCAATCAATCCTGATTACATCCGATACCTTGAACTTGTTGATCAGGGGCTTTGGAGAAATACTACTGACGAAGGCTACAGCCTTGGGTATATTCCATCTCCTTTCCGGTTTCAAACTGTTGATAAAGAGCCTGAGGAAACCAGGCAACTACCGGCAAGTTATGATCTAAGAAATGTTGGCGGTCAGAGTTTTGTGACATCAGTAAAAGATCAGGGTTTATGTGGTGCATGCTGGGCATTTGCAACCATGGGTGCTTCCGAGAGTATGTTGCTTTTCAAAGGACAAGGCACTTATAATCTCTCTGAAAACAACCTGAAACAAACCCATGGTTTCTTTTGGACTCCTTGCCAGGGTGGAAATTCCTACATGTCTACTGCATACCTGTCAAGAGGTTCTGGGCCGATATATGAAGCTGATGACCCCTATTACCCTAGCGATTATTCCACCTATAATGGCAATCCGCCCGCAATGTATATGACGGATGCAGTTTTCTTACCGAAAAATATGAACACAATCAAACAAGCCATTATGGCCCATGGAGCATTGTACACTGTTTTTTTCTGGGATCAGTTGTATTACAACCAGTCCAATTATACATACTTCTATTCGGGAAGTGCGGTTCATAACCATGCAGTTACACTGGTTGGCTGGAATGATACCAAGGTTACTTCCGGGGGAGTTGGTGCATGGATTATAAAAAATAGCTGGGGCACAGGCTGGGGCCAGGCTGGTTATTTTTATATTGCCTACCAAGATTCCAGAGTAAATGATGAGGTTGCTTACTGGCCCAATAAAATCAATTATTCTTCAACCAGGGTGATTAATTATTATGACCATCTGGGTTCAACCGGATCAGCAGGTTATTCCAATACTACCGGATATGCCCTGGCAAAATATGTTGCAAGCCAAAGCTATAATATTCAAAAACTGGGAACCTATATCGTTGAAGATGGAACAACAATTGGATTTCAGATTTATGATGATTTTTCAGGCGGGGTATTATCAAACCTGCTTGGAAGTATTGCCAATCAAACCATCGCCAATGCAGGCTATGTTACATTGGATTTGCCTTCGCAGGTTAGTATAAGCAATGGAAATGATTTTTTTGTGAAAGTTTATTATAATACGCCTACTAATTTGAGTCCTGTTCCCACAGAGTGGCAGGTGACCAGCTATGCTTACCCAACTATTGAATCCGGGGCTTGCTGGATGAGCCATGATGGTAGTTCCTGGTTTCAGCTTGGCCAGGGGATAACAGGTTTTGAATGGGATGTATGCGTAAAGACATATGGTGAACAAGTGGACGAGCTGGACTTTGGCGATGCGCCTGATCCTCCTTATCCGACCCTTATAAGCAGCAACGGAGCAAGCCATATTATTGATGGTGTGACTTTCCTGGGTTATTCTATTGATCCTGAAACCAACGGTCAGCCTAATGCTACTGCAACCGGCGATGATAACGACGGCAACAACGATGATGATGGAGTAATATTTACCAGTTCACTCATTCCAGGCCAGAATGCTACCGTACAAGTAATTGCTTCGGTTTCGGGTGTGTTGAATGCCTGGATTGATTTTAACCAGTTAAATGTTTGGGGCGATCCGGGAGAATTTATTTTTCAGAATGTGAACCTTACTGCAGGCGTTAATAGCCTGAGTTTTGCAGTTCCCCCCAACGCTGTTACTGGAAATACATTTGCGCGGTTCAGATTTAATTCCACTGGCGGCTTGCTGTTTTATAATCAATACGGCCCGGCACCTGATGGTGAAGTTGAAGACTACCAGGTTTTTATTGGGGATGATATACCTGACCCATACGACTTTGGCGATGCTCCCGATGGTTCGTACCCAACACTACTTTTGAACAACGGCGCAAGACATTTGATTGTTCCTGGTATCCATATGGGCAATTCAATAGATTCAGAACCTGATGGACAACCTGATCCAAATGCTTTAGGCGATGATAATGATGGCAATGACGATGAAGATGGAGTTGTTTTTAATACACTTCTCATTCCCGGCCAATCGGCACATATGTGGGTTACGGTTTCAACCAACGGATATGTTAATGCATGGTTTGACTGGAACGCAAATGGCAACTGGTCAGATCCTGGTGAGCATCATTTGTTAGACTCACCTATGATTGGAACATACGGTGTTACTTTCTTGATTCCTGCAAATGCGGTTTTTGGTAACACCTTTGCCCGGTTCCGTTTTAGCACACAGCCAGGCTTATCCTTTAATGGACCGGCTAATGATGGTGAGGTAGAGGATTACATGGTATATATTGGTGACGATCAGGACCCATATGACTTTGGAGATGCGCCCGATGGGCCATATCCTACGTTATTGACAAACAATGGCGCCCGTCATTTAATCAATCCTACTGTTTATCTTGGATCTTTGATTGACGCTGAACCGAATGGGCAGCCTACACCCAATGCTGACGGTGACGATCTAAACAATCTGAATGATGAGGATGGAGTTACTTTCCTCTGGCCGCTGGCCGCTGGCAACCCCTGCAAGATAAAAGTAAATGTGTCAACAAACTATGCTTATTTCAGCGGGTGGTTTGATTTCAATCAGAATGGAAGCTGGGCTGACCCACAAGAAAATGTCTTTAGTGATCTGGTTTTGCAAACAGGTGATAACTATCTCACCTTCATAGCTCCGCCCGGCACTTTGCCAGGGTTCAATTATTCGCGTTTCCGCTATAGCACGCAACCAGGTCTTTCGTTTACAGGGACTGCGCCTGATGGTGAAGTTGAAGATTACAATGTTATTGTTGAAGAGTACGGTGATATTAAATGGCGTCAGCTTCCTGAGCCTAATCTTCCCGGCTTGCATGCCGATCCTACTTCCTGGATAGCAGACGACTGGATCTGCTATGGCGGATTGGTAACAGACATTCATTGGTGGGGAAATTATGAACTGAATGTAAATGGTTTCGAAAAGCGTGGTGCTGGGATTAATCATTTCCTGATAGAATTTTATACTGATGCCAGTTGTCTACCGGGTACTACAGTTGCTGGTTTTGTTGTTCCTTTTAACACCATATCCGAACAGTTTACCGGAATGAACAGTTCTGATGGTTCTCCTATTTATAAATATGACTTTATACTACCTGCCCCATTTATGCAACTTGCCGGAACCACCTATTGGGTTCGTATCCTGGCTATGCCAAATGATATGCTAAACCCCGCTGTCTGGCGCTGGCAGGAGGCAAATAGGGATCAGTGGCCTATCAACTGCGGAGCAGCTAGTTCTTCAGGAGGTCCCTGGCAAACAATAGTCTGGCCCACACCACCACCTCCAAGGTTTTCCGATATGGCATTTGTTATTACCTCCGAAGAGTTTGAAATTGACTTTGGTGATGCACCTGACATGCCCTATCCAACTTTATTGGCAAATGGTGGCGCTCACCACCAGATTGTTCCCGGAATATATTTGGGCACTTTGATTGATGGAGAGCCTGACGGACAACCCGATCCTAACGCAACAGGTGATGATCTGAATGGACTTAGTGATGAGGATGGCGTAACCTTTTTAAATGCTTTTGTGCCGTCTCAGAGTGTGTCGGTTCAGTTTGTGGTAAACGGTACGGGATATATAAATGGCTGGTTTGATTGGGATGCCAATGGAATCTGGTCTGACCCTGGTGAACATGTAATCATTGACCAACCGGTGAATACCGGCAACTTCGTATATAATGTTGTTGTTCCGAACAACCTGGTTGCAGGCCTTACGTTTGCCCGTTTTCGTTTCAGTTCAATATCCGGAATAAGCTTTACAGGATTCGCGACGGATGGAGAAGTTGAAGATTACGCAATTTATATTGAGGAAGTAGATAACGATTTTGGGGATGCACCTGATGGGCCTTACCCAACCTTGCTCGCAAATAACGGGGCAAGGCATTATGTTGTATCTGGGATGCACCTTGGATCGGGTGTTGATATTGATTTTGACGGCCAGCCTGACCTTTTTGCAATAGGCGATGATATGGATGGCAACGATGATGAAGATGGTATTATATTTTTAGGTTCGTTTGTACCTGGACAAACTACACCTTTCACATTATCAAATATTGCAGGTGCAGGATATATAAATGCCTGGTTCGATTGGAATGGCAACGGAACCTGGGCTGACCCGGGAGAACACGTTTTGGTTGACCTGGCCGCAAGTTTCCCGTTTCCCCCTGGAATTTTCGGGACAATCCCTGTTCCAGCCAACGCTGTACCTGGAATGACTTATGCAAGGTTCAGGTATAGTTCGATCCAGGGGTTAAATTACGATGGGTCAGCACCCGACGGCGAAGTGGAAGACTACCGGATTAAAATCAACGAACCCATCATCCACAAAATGCACTACCCGCAATATCCTGACCCCAATGGATGGGATATAAACATCACACATCCTGCAAGAATTGGTGACGATTGGATGTGCTCCGAAACCGGTTATGTTGAGGATTTCCACTTCTGGGTTTCATTCCCCGGTGATATGATACCTCCTGATTTTGGTGTTAATTTTGAAATCCAGATTTACAGTGATATTCCGGCAGCGGTGAGCCCAACAGGCTACAGTATTCCGGGCAACCTTTTGTGGGTAAGGGATTTTTCACCGTCTGAATATAACTGGCAATTTGATTTTGAACATCCACAGGGCTGGTTCGATCCGTATTTGCCTGAAATCAACCCTATTGATCACTTCTCTTGTTTCAGAATTGATATCATGAATTTTACTGAACCTTTCCTGCAGGAAGAAGGAAACATTTACTGGCTTGTTATCACAGCACACATTTCTGACGGGGGCGGAATTGTGTATCAGGATGTAATACTGACGCTCGATAATATTGATCCCAATATTAGTGCCTATCAGACCTGGATGGAAGATCAGGCTGTGATGAGCATTCAGGATCATCCAACTTATCCACCTGCAAGTTTTACAATTTTATCCGATGCAATTATTTTACACCCGGCTATGCTTGTGGTTGATCTGAGTGCCTATTCCGGCAAAATTTCCTGGGTCGAAGTTGATATCACCGAAGCTCATACTCCGGGCAATGTGGTTGCAACATTGTATGATGCGGGCATGGTTGTGGGCATACAGGCAAGTACAATTACAGGTTTTCAAACCTTGATATTAACAAACTTTGGTATGCAATATAATCCTGATCTGTTGACGATTGAAGGGCTTGAAGGCATTGTTCATGAAATCCGATTCCAATTAGAACTTTCCGGAGGCGATGAATTTAGAATTGGGTGGAAAACATCGCCTGATCATTTTAATGATGTTGCTGTATGGCAATTACCGGATTTGGCTGATGTGTGGGAAATGCTTATTGACCCAATCACACTTGAGGGCTTAAGCCTGTCGTTCGTGATTACTGGCAACCCTGTGCAAGAATTTGACTTTGGTGATGCACCGGAAGATGCACTTGCATATCCTGCAAGTGGCATGTTGGGTCAATTCCCTACATGTATCAATGTTGGCCCTCCGGGAAGTTTCATTCAACATAATAATTTCGGGGCATTCTTTGGGCCTTCAGTTGATTTTGAACCAGAGGGCAACGCAGGTTTATGCCCGAATTTCAACCCCAACATGTACAATCAGGACGAATGTTTCAATGATGGAGATGCAGGACTGCTACACCCAGGTGCTTTTACTATTGTGGGCCCTCCGGGTGCCGAGGTTATTGTTGCATGTCCGGGAGCGCCAGCTGCGCCATTGGGTAATATATGTACAACCGCTTCCTGGGGCGGAAATATTGAATTCCATCTTCAAAACCTCATGCCCAACAATACAGTTGGGTATGTGAATGTGTTGTTTGATTGGGATCACAACGGCATCTGGACAGGTTTTTCAACCTGCACGGGTGGTCAACAGGTTCCCGAACATGTTCTTGTCAATCATATAATTCCCAATGGCTTTGTAGGGCCCTTGTCGGCAACATTTCCCCCTCCGTTCTTTATCGGTCCGGCATCGGGTTACGTTTGGGCCAGGATTTCCATTACCGAACAACCGGTTCCTTCAAACTGGAACGGTTCAGGTATATTTGAAGATGGCGAAACAGAAGATTATATCTTCCTCGTTTTGCCTGATCCAAACATCAATTTGCAGAATATAACTGTTCCGGGCGGCCAGACTACTTGTTACGAAGCAGCACAAACCATTACCACAGCAGGAGCTGGAACTACCTTCATTGCTCAAAACGGCGCAGTGGTTTATCTCATTGCGGGTCAGAATATTATTATGAAAGACGGCACTCATTTTAAGAACGGATCATACGTTCATGCTTATATTGACCAAACCGGAGAATACTGTAGTAATCCAAAAGCAATAGTTTTTGAACAAGAACCTTTGCCTAATCCTCTGCCGTTTGAAATAGCTGAGAAGGATTCATTCTTTAAGGTGTATCCAAACCCCAATACTGGCCAGTTTACACTTGAGCTCAGCGAGTTTTCTGAAATCTCAACCATCAAAGTTGAAATCTTCAGTTTGATTGGCGAAAGCATCATGAATGTTGAATTGCCTGAATTGAAGCAATACCTTTTTGATCTTTCTGACAGACAGCCAGGTATTTACCTGATAAAGGTAATGCAAGGGAGTGATATTGGAGTCGAAAAGTTGATAAAGCAATAGACAAATCAGTTGCAGCCGCCTCAGAAACTGGTTATTCCGGTTCACTGAGGCGGCTTTTATATTTTATGCAACAATCCTATCCTGACTTTGAATAAACTTTGCTTTCAAGGGTGGATTGGAGATTCTGGTTTTGAAGCTAAATTCCATTTTAGAAACAAGTAAGGCCAAAAGGTCCTGAATCAAACTTTCTTTGGTTTGTCTATTAATTGTCTATCTAAAAAATTTGCCTGACCTTATATCATGCAGTATCTTTATACTGTAAACGCGAAAATCAATATCCATCTTAAGGTATTGTAAATAAGCAATATAATTAATCTTTAAATACCATCATGCCATGAAGAAATTATTCGTTTTTGCTGTTGTGAGTTTTGCATATCTATTGGTTGCAAGGTCTCAGGTTGCGGAGTACTCATTCAAACAAGAAGCTTTAACCTACACCGAAATCACCGGAGGAACCGTTTTATGGTCAGGAACGTTCGATAATGAAGTATCCGGAGAAATTACCATTCCTTCATTTGTTTTTAATGCCACAGCTTATACATCAATTTTTGTGTCGGCCAACGGATTTATTACGTTCGGCACTGTACCAACAGGAACACTTTACACACCCATCAGCAGTTCGGTTGCTTATGAAGGCGCCATAAGTGCATTTGGCCGCGATCTGACAAACTCTGAAGGTGGGGCACCTGCAGTAAGATACCAGCAAGTGGGAAACGAATTTGTAATTCAGTGGAAAGATGTGAGAAGAAAGAGTATTGCCGGGGAAATTATTAGTTTTCAGATACGGTTGAACGCAACTAACAATTTCATTTCCATCGTATATGGCGGTACAATATCTCCCGGCTCCAATACTACTTATCCACAGGTTGGCTTAAGGGGATCGTCAAATTCAGATTTTAACAACAGAACGATTGCTGTCGCCGGCGGCAACTGGATCAATTCAGCGAAAGGAACCGGTAACAGTAACACAATGTATTTTAATAGTTCCACATCAGGCACTGTGCCTTCACTGGGTCTGACATATACCTGGAAGGCCTTGTACAATCCCTCAGACTTTGCTGCTGCCGGTATTAATCTCAGCCAGATTGATTTATCATGGATTAAAAACACCTTCAACCATAATGTGATGCTCGCGGTAAACACAACAGCAACCTTTGGCGTACCAGTTGATGGAACTACTTATTCAGCTGGAAACTCCATAACCGGTGGTGGAACAGTCCTCTATACAGGAGGCAATACCGGCTTCAGCTACATGGGTCTTAATCACAGTACTTTGTACTATTACAAATTATGGTCATTTGATGGCGTAAATGATTATTCTGTTGGAACTACTGCGAATTGCCGGACGGCTTATTCCCTTCCTTATTTGCAGGATTTTAATGCCACGAGTTTTCCAGCGGAATGGTCGGGCAATATGACCGTAATGGCCAGTCATGGAATAACCGGAACCCGTGGTCTATCAAGAAGAATGTATTCATCATCTACTTCAGCCAATTCAGACTCGCCGCTTGCAGGAAGTATTTCTGCCAACACAGTGCTAAGCTTTCATTACCGCATCGTTGACAATGCTGGTTACCCGCTTAATGCCAATGTTTTAGGTGCAGGTGATCAGATTGAAATCCAGTTATCGTCCGATGATGGTGCTACTTACTCGACTTTTCATGTCATTGATGTCAACAATCATATTACTACCACAGATTTTGCCAATAAGGTTCTAAGTCTGTCAGCTTATAACGGGCAATTTATCCGGATCAGATTCCTGCTGACCTGGGCCACCGGCGACTATTTCGTGGATATTGACAATGTTCTTATTGAAGAAGGAACCAATATGATGTATTCCGGATCCACTACAGAACAGCCAAATACCAGCCATGTGGCAATCAACAGCCCCGACAACGAAATTATCCGCCTGCTAGTGGTTACAAACAAGCCGGATAATCCTGTTGCAATGACTTCGATTACTTTTAATACTACCGGTTCAACAATTGCAGCCAACGATATTGCTGCAGCAAAGGTGTTCTACACAATCACACCCGAGTTTTCAGCCACCACTCAGTTTGGTTCAACCCTGAATAATCCGTCAGGAACTTTTACTATCACCGGAAGCCAGCCACTGGCTGGAGGGAATAATTTTTTCTGGCTGGCCTATGATATAAGATCCACAGCAACAACAGGCAATGTGGTAGATGCACAGTGCACGCAATTTATTACCTCGGAATCAGGATCGAACAAAACTCCACAGATTGCTAACCCGGCAGGCAACAGGAAGATTGGCACAATAATCAGCGGCTTAAAAAGCATTCCTGGTGATTATGTGACCCTCGCAGCAGCCGTTACAGCACTTAACAATGCAGTGATCGGTGAAGGAGGTGTAACATTAAACGTTGCAGCTGGATATTCAGAAAATATTACAGCACCTATCGTGCTCACCGCCACCGGAACATCTGACAAGCCTTTGATCTTTCAGAAGAGCGGGGCAGGAAGCAATCCTGTAATTACCCGAACCGATGCAGGAACTATCAATACAACAACAATGGGCTATCATGGTGATGGCGTAATTATCGTTGAAGGTTCGGATTATGTAACTTTTGATGGCATTGATGTGGCAGCCCAGAACCAGGGCATAGAATATGGTTATTATCTTCGTAAAGCTTCAGTGACCGATGCATGCAAATTTGTTACCATTAAAAACTGTAACATCTCCATGACCAGAGGAACAAGCCGGTATGTGGTTGGTTTCTGTGCCGCCAACAATGGAACCGCCACCAGTAATCTGACAATTACTACCCCGGGAGGAGCGCACGAAATCATTGCGTTTACATCAAACACCGTCCAAAATGTATTTACCGGTATTTACCAAAGCGGTCACAGCACTTTTTTTGATCAGGATTTTACAATCGGAGCGTTGGATCAGGGCAATATTATTCAGGATTTTGGGGGCAATGTTGCCAATGAATCGTTTGGTATTTATACCTCGAACCTGGATAATAGCGTCATCAGTTACAACAATATCAACAATGCTGCCGGAGGTGGAGTTGGTTTCACAGGATATGGAAACGGCATTTTTTATGCCACAACAGCCAACCACTCTTTTACTGTGAAGCACAACACAATAAATCTAAGTTCGCAAGGCACGGGCAACTATATGTATGGGATCCGAAATACTGCTCTGGGAGAAGTGCATATTGAGCATAACACCATCGCATTAACCAATTCTGTTTCTTCTTCGGGTCAATACTATTTTATTTATCACAATTCAAGCATCGCATCTGAAGCGCCGATCACCATCAGTAGCAACACTTTTGCTGCCAGCGAATTTACCTTCACCGGAATGGCAGTTTTAATAAGCAATACCAACAACAGGGTAAGTCCGGGAATTGTAAATATTCAAAATAATGCTACAACAGGAACCATCAACAAACTTGGGGCATCAGGTTCCTTCTATTGCTATTATAACACAGGGAGTCCCACCGGAATTGAAAATATATCAGGAAATATTTTCTCAAACATTAATACATCCGGAACCTCAACCTTTACGGGTATTTATTCCGATACCCATGCCTCGCATACGCAAAATGTTTTTAATAATACCATTTCCAACATTACATCAGGAACCGGAGCCATTAACTGTTTTGACCTGAGTAAAGCCAATAGCCGTATGGTGTATGGAAACCAGGTTCACACAATCAACGGTGGTGGCGTCATCAATGTAATGAACCTGAGAACAGGAAGCCAGGATGGCCATATTTTCAGGAATAGTATTTATAATATTGAAACCACATCAACTTCAACATCCGCTGGCTTGCTGAATGGAATACTTATAGCGTCAGGATCAAACGTATATGTTTATAATAATTTCATTTCCGACCTCAGGGCCAGCGTCACTAACAATGCCGATGCTATACGAGGAATTTCCATCACCAGCACGTTGGCAAATTCAAACATCGGGCTTTACTACAATACAATTTATCTGAATGCTACCTCAACTGCAAATCCTTTTGGAACCAGCGGAATTTATCATACGGCACAATCTAATGCCACAACGGCGCTATTAGATCTTCGAAACAATATTGTTGTCAACAACTCAACTGCTGTTGGAAGCGGGAAAACTGTTGCATTCAGACGTAGCAGTTCAAGCCTTGCCAATTTTTCTGAAACTTCTGATAATAACTTGCTCTATGCCGGAGTTCCAGGCGCTTCCAACCCTATTTATGCTAACCCGACAACTTATCAAACCTTCGAAACCTACCAGGCCCATGTTGCTCCCCGTGATGCCAGTTCGCACACTGAACTTCCGCCATTTGTGAATGTGCTGAGCACGCCTTATGATCTTCATCTGCAAAGCACAGTTCCGACCCTCGCTGAAGGTACCGGACAGCGAATCAACAATCCCATTGCTGTAGATGAGGACTTTGATGGCGATTATCGCTCAATGACCACGCCTGATATCGGCGCTGACGAATTTGGCGGAATATCCAGCTTTGTAATGAATCCGGAATCATTTATTGCACTGGCTATCAGTTCACAGCAAATCAGCCTTGGTTTCGAAATGAATGAAGATGATGATGAAGTTGTCATTGTTTTCAACACGAGCGGAAGTTTTTCGCTCCCTTCTGGCGAGCCGGTTTCAGGACAGCCGCTTGCCAACGGAACAGTGCTTTATATTGGTATGAACTCTCCATTTATCCATGGTACATTAACTGCCGGTAGCTCATATTACTACAAGGCTTTTTCATACAATGGCATAAGTTATTCAAGCGGGCTCTCAACCTCTGCGATTCCGGGTGTAAGTCCATCTGCTAATTTTTCTGCATTACCTGTGAACCAGACAGTAATCAACCTAAGCTGGAATTTAAACTTTGCTGGTCATAACGTTTTGATAACCTCAGGCAGTGGGCCAATGGTAGGCAATCCTGTAAATGGTAATTCCTATAGCGTGGGTGAAACAGTTCCTTCAGCGGGCTTAGTTATTTACAAAGGCCTGGCCGAAGAATTTGACCACACAGGTTTGAATACTTGGTCACAGTATTATTACAAATGCTGGTCGTTCGATGCATTTGATTATTATTCTACTGCATCAACAACCAATGCCATAACATACGCAAACCCGGTCACAAACTTTCCTTACCTGCAAAACCTTGATGCCTCCTGGAGTCATTCACCGCTTGCTCCTCCAAACTGGAACATAGTAGATGTTGGGGGAAGTGGAACGTATACCTGGCTCAGAAGTACTTCAATGTCTCATTCATTACCGGCAGGGGTTCGTGGCTTGGGTATTGGTAACTGCAATGATTACCTGATTTCACCTCCGCTTGTTTTGCCAATTGATGATCTGACATTATCATGGTGGGAAGTCGTTTCAAATGCTGCAAATATTACCTCCTACAAAGTGCTGTTATCCACTACTGACAAGGAACTGGAATCATTTACAACAGAGTTGGGAGATTTTACTTGTACCAATATCAACTGGGAGATGCGGTCAATTGACCTCAGTTTGTACCAGGGTCAAACCGTTTACCTGGCTTTTTACTTATATTACACTACCTCATCATCTTACCATTTTACAATTGACGATATCCTGATTGAAACCTTCTTACCAGGACCTGCACTGCTCAACTGGCCTGAAAACAATATCACTACGTTTAATAATAATAATACACTTTCATGGTCACCACCCGTTTCCTCAATTCCAATTGATGGATATAAGCTGTATTTTGGCACAAATCCTGACCCGGTTAATTTGGTTTTTGATGGTTTGGGCTTATCGTACACCTCTGGGCCACTGCAACACAATACAACATACTATTGGAAAGTGGTGCCGTACAATATAAACGGTGATGCCAATGCTGTTCCTGTTTGGTCGTTCAGTACAATATCAGCCGGTCAACTTGCTGAGAGTTTTGAGGATGAATGGTTTCCTCCCACAGGATGGTCAAATCTCGGTAGCTGGGGACGAACTGGCAGCGGTGTGTTACATGGAGATTATTCTGCTAATAAATTTACTTCATCAAGTCCGGCAAGAATTGTCACCCCTTTGCTGAGTATTGATCCCGGAAGCACGCTGGAGTTTTTTGCAGGAACTTCAAGTTCAACTTACCAGCGGATGCAGGTTTATTATTCTACCAATAAAACTACCTGGAACACTATTGGTAATGAGATCAGTATTATTCCCGGCGATTGGCAATATTGCTCAGTTGACCTGAATGCACTTGAGGGTAATGATTATTACCTGGGTATTGGTTCCTATTTTGCCGAAGGAGGAAGTGGTGCATGGGTATATCTCGACCATGTAATTGGCCCTCATATAGTTCCGATCCTGCCCGCCCCTGCTAAATTTCCCGAACCCATGGATGAGTCGGATTGGATGCCGCTTCAAACCTCTCTAAAATGGTATCCTGAATTGCTGGGTGGTATCCCTTCGGGTTATAAAGTATATTTTGGAACCGATGGGGGAGGAATCA
Organism: Bacteroidales bacterium; assembly: GCA_014860575.1. Taxonomy (NCBI): domain Bacteria; kingdom Pseudomonadati; phylum Bacteroidota; class Bacteroidia; order Bacteroidales; species Bacteroidales bacterium. The sequence goes on along the minus strand of JACZJK010000046.1, from coordinate 39,501 downwards.
ACACGCCAACAAACATGATCAATGGCCAGTTGATTACACAAAACACCTTTACACCTCCAGCCCTCAGTAATAATACTGTTTATTACTGGAAAATAATACCCACAAACAGTGCCGGCGATGCTATTGACTGTCCCATATGGTCGTTTAGCACCCTGCCTGACGGGGCTGTGCAAATTGGCTATGGCTATGAATCCTGGACAGGACTGCCGGTTGATGTTGAATATTCTTATACATACAGCCAGAGTATTTACTTCCAATCAGAGATTAGTATAGGAGGGCAGTGGATCGAAAAAATCTATTATTACTGGAATAGTAATGATGCCGCACCTAACAGCAAAGACTGGGTTATTTACCTTGGCCACACGGAAAAAACAGAATTTGTCAATGATTTTGATTGGGTTCCAACATCAGAGATGGTCAAAGTGTTTGACGGCGAGGTTGTTTTGCCGGATGAATCTGGCTGGATCGAAATTACTCTTGACATACCATTTCAATATAATAATGATGATAACCTGGTGGTTGCAGTGGATGAAAATACTTTAAACTATGACTGGGGCGAGTTTTATGCAACGGATACAGAAGGTTTCAGATCCTTGCTTTACTCCAGCGATTCGCATAATATGAATCCTGATAATCCCACCGAAGGAGGACTCATTGAGGCAACACCCAACCTGCGATTGATATTTGAAAGTCAAGACCCTCCGTCTCAGGCTTTTCTCACACCTGAAATAATTGACTTTGGCCAGGTGTTGGTTCAAACCATTTCAGATCCTGAGTCTATGAAGGTTGAAAATATCGGAGGCGGAATATTAACAATCAGCCAGGTTTTTATTGATGGTGTTGATGCCAGCCATTTTTCATTGGCCAACCTTCCAACTTTGCCTGTATATTTAAGTACCTACAATTCCTTTGAATTTCAGGTAATATTTAATCCCACAACGCGAAATACAAAGTCTGCTATCCTTAAGATTCAAAGCAATCAGGAGGGTGGCACGCTTCATGAGATTGCTCTTCACGGCGTTGGATTACCAATTGCAACACCACAAGAGTTCCAGGCAACAACAACAGGCCTGAACAGTATTACTCTTGAATGGCTCCAGAACCCTGACAATGATGATGTAATGATAGCATACAATACAATTGGAGTGTTCGGGGCACCGGAAGATGGGTCAGAATATGCTGTTAATCAAACTCTGGTGGGAGGTGGCACCATCATTTATAACGGTAGCCTTTTAAATTATATTCATACAAACCTTAATGCAAGCATGGGGTATTATTACAAAGCCTGGTCGGTAAATGCCACCAATAACTATTCAGCAGGGCTTGATGCTTATGCACAAACCCTATGTAATACGGTTTACAATATTCCAATTTTTGAGGATTTTGAAAGTATTCCTGATTATCAATTACCGGTTTGCTGGAGCCGGCTCATTGAAAGCAGCGTGAAACATAACAGTCATTTTATTGGTGTCTTGTATGGCCCATACAGCAACAACAGGGTATTAACCTTTTACAACTATTATGAGATTGACCCCACGCTCATTTTTATATCCCCCGAGTTAAATGCAAGCATCAACACACTTGCCATCAGTTTTGATTTTTTTCTTCCCGGACGTAAATCAACAAAAGCATTGAATGGAATCAGCGTAGGAGTGATGTCCGATCCTGAAGACCTGAATACATTTACTCTTTTGGGAACATTCAATACGGGGGATTGGGTTGAAGAATGGACGAGGTTAGAGTATTATTTTCATCAATACAATGGAACGGCCAAGCATATCGCCTTAAAAGCCAATTACAGTTACTGGTCAATCCATTATATGCATGTTGATAACCTTCTGATTGATTTCCTCCCATCATGTATTCCCCCTACCGGACTTCAATCTTCGGATATTTCAAACGTAAGCGCTGTCATCAACTGGCAGGAAGGCTACCAGGAAACAGAGTGGCAACTCAAATATGGCCCTCTTGGGTTCGACCCTTTAATTGAAGGTGAGTTGGTTACAGACATCCTGGTTAAACCCTATTTACTTGAGAACCTGCAGCACAGCACAATATATGATGTGTATGTTAGAGCCGCCTGCGCACAAAACGACCATAGCGAATGGGTGGGACCTCATACCTTCAATACATTGTGTGAAGCAGTTGCATGCCCTGTTTACGAAAATTTTGATGCAACTCCATCTGGAGAAATACCAATTTGCTGGTCTGCGTTATCAGACGAAAATTCTTTTGCTCAAACCATTGACAACAACCCAAATTCTCCTCCCAATTGCCTGATGATGACAAGCTATGGATTGGATGATGAAGCTTACCTGATATCACCGGAACTCACTGAAAGTATAAGTGATCTGTATATCTCATTCTTTGCAAAACGCTCTTATACAAGCGGTTCTCTTATTCTTGGAACCATGAGCGATCCAACTGATAATAATACATTCCAGTTCTTGAACAGTTATACACTTACCGAATCATGGGAACAATGTTCTTACAACTTTGAGAACTATTCCGGCAATCATCAATACATTGCTTTTCAAATAAATGCTTACGGAACCTTGTTTCTCGATGACATTATCATTGACATTATGACCGGATGTATCAGGCCATCAAACCTGGCTGTGCTTGGCGTAACATCTGGTTCGGCACTGATATACTGGAATAATGGGGCAGATGAAAGTATGTGGGACCTGGTATTTGGCCAGCCCGGATTCGACCCGGAAACTGAAGGCACAATGCGCTGGGATATTACCAGTAAACCATATGAGCTTACCGGATTGTCGGCCTCAACTTCATATCACTTCTATGTTCGGAGCAGTTGTGAAGATGAACTTGTAAGTGAATGGGTCGGGCCATTGAGTATTACCACCTTATGTGAAGAAAGTGAGAGATGTAACTACACAGTTCTGATGACTGACAGCTATGGCGATGGATGGGATGGCACAGTACTTGGGATCAGGCAGAATGGTAGCATAATAGAAACTTTTGGTGAAGATTTTGAAAATGGGTACAGTTACGGACCTGTTAATATTTCATTGTGTCCCGATTTAATGACCGAAATTGTAGTGCTTGATCCCGGTGGTTATACTGATGAAAAAGGATTTGCTTTGTATGACCCTGATGGTGTTTTGGTGTTCGAATTATTGCCCGGAACCACTTTTGACGGAACTACAGTTTTTCACACCTTTGCTTCTGCCTGCCCTTCCGCTGTGCCGGTTAATCGTTACATCGCAGATGAATTGGTTCAAACAGGTGAAGATTTATGCTTTGATGCGGAACAGACCATTACAACAGCCGGTGGAGGTTCTTACTTTATTGTTGAACCCGGCGCTGCCGTGTTGCTTATAGCAGGCCAGAACATTGTTATGTTGCCTGGCACGCATTTCCAAACCGATTCTTATGTTCATGCTATTATTGACCTCAACGGCATATATTGTTCAAACTTTACTTCCGTTGTTTCTGAACCGGTGATTTCTGAAAAGCCCATTGAGGATGTAAAATGGAATTTTTCAACCGACTTGTTTTTCAAAGTCTATCCAAACCCAAATACCGGTCTGTTCGCCCTCGAACTCATTGAATCTGCCGAACTATCAACCATCAAAGTTGAAATTTTCAGCCTCGTTGGTGAAAGTATCATGAATGTTAATTTGCCTGAAATGAAGCAATATCAATTTGATTTATCGGCCGTGCAGCCAGGTATCTATCTCATAAGGATAATAAAGGGTGATGAAATTGGAGTAGAAAAAGTGATAAAACGATAAAGTTGAGTATAATTTGCATGTGAGGTTCCCTGTTAGGTTACTCGTTGAATTTCAACCTAACAGGTTTATATGAAGCGGGTTACTTGCTAAATGTTGGCCAATATGATCTTTAATTTAAATCAAACTACATCTCTTGCATCTGCCTTCACAATGTTGTAATTTTATGCCTTCTTTGAAAGTATGGTTATCGGCCCCATCGTGTAACCGCGAGTGCATGCATTCTGGAAAGACTTCCTTTCGTTGAGCATGCATTCCTCTTATCCTTGCTCCCGGTTTCCAATTCTTACAAACTCTGGTGATCGTGGGTGACCCCATCCTTACCATATGATCTTGGCAACCTTACCATTTTACAAGCGCTTTGTATCAGGATTGACATAATTGTGATGAATGATTTATGAGCCAATGTTTTCTTTTGGGAAAAACTGGATTCTGTTTTGGAGTATTAAAGTTAGACGTAACGGTATTCTTATAACCACATATCATTAACCTTCAAAATTAAATTGTTATGAAAAAGATTTTACTCGCCGCAATGCTACTTGTGAGTATGGCTATCACTGCCCAGGTAGAGTATCTACCTTTTGAAAATGTAAAACACATTGCCATTGAGAATGCCAAATCACTATGGGGAGATGTGTATGCAGATGAGCCTATTCCACTGTATTCAATCAATGGCGACTTGATTGCTTATACTTTTAACTTTTCCATCGGGCAACCTTTTCCTTCCCGTCAAACATTGATCGAAAGATGCAACTCACCGGCTGGTTCGGAAGAAAAAACTGACAGGTGGTTAATCGGACAGTTTGCCAACATGCTTGTGTCGGCGGGTAGTAACATGACACCTATATTAAAATATTCAGGGGCAATTTCAGATGACTATGCCTATGGAGCCAGGATCGAAGAACTGGCATTTGAAAAACTTCAATCAGAGAATTGTAGCCTTGAGAAGATCATTTTTATGAGTGATATGGCCAAATGGTTTGTTTACTCTGATCGTGACGGAAACAGAGCCTATGTGAAAGTATTTCCACCTATTGAGGTATACAATGAATTAGAATTCAATGAAGCGGTGCAGCAACGTTACACAAAAGCTGGTTTATGGGTAATTCCTGAAGATAATGAAAACCTTTGGACTAGCTTTCTGAATGGGAAATTACTCAACGGGAAGTCCAATACACTAATTCCCGATGAAGACTTTGTTCCTTATTATGACTGGAGTTATGGCTGCACTCCAACCGCCTTTTCAATGGCGCTGGCTTATTGGGATAATCGTGGTATGCCTTCGGCCAATGATTACGGAAATCTTGTAAAGCATCATTTTCAAAGATATGATCATGTACAGGGCGATACTGATAAAAATGTTCCTGATCTTCAGAAGGCATTGGCCATTGCTATGAGTACTGATTCAATGACTGGAAGCACGGGTTCCTGTTGTTGGCTAAGTGGTTTTGTTAACGAAACCGATGCACGTGGTTATAGTTTCACAGGAACGGATAAGTATGGAACTTCAGCTCAATACCTGGACTGGGCTCAAACTGAGATTGATGCCGGTCGGCCATACCACATGGGAACCCCTGGGCATTCCAATACCGGTGTTGGTTATACCAGCGACAATTACCTTATCAGGCATGATACATGGCAACCATCACACAGCAGCGTTTATTATACAAGCTGCGACCTGGTAGGTACTATTGTGCCGGGTGGGCAATATGGCGCTGCTGTCAACATCACAAGCCCTTTCGGAGATCCGCGTTATACGGATAATGTAGTTCCGCCAAGCCAGGGTGAGCATTTGTATGCCGGCGACAGGTTTGAAATTACCTGGAATTATGACTACTATTCAGGCTCCTACGCGCGATTGCTTTATTCAACCAACGGCGGATATAACTGGACAGTTATTTCAAGCAATACTCCAAATGATGGATTATTCGACTGGAGCATTCCTTCAGGGCTGGCCAATTCTTCTCTGGGCCGGGTAAAGGTTGAAGTTCGGGATGGAGGAACATCAGCAGTGCAGGCAGCAGATGGAAGCTATGGAAATTTCGATTTTCATTCAGGAGGTAGTTTACCAAGCCTTTCCGAAGATGCCTCCACAGTGACTACCACAGTGCCCGATTATTACCAGTTTGCAAACACTTCACTCTATTGGAGTGTAGTAGGTTTAAGGGCAACCAATGGTTCTGATGATTGGGATATCGAGCTGCATAGCGGGACCGCTTTCAATGATGTAATCGCGTCTTCTTCATACGGTGGAACCACCGTTGATTTTGTCGTCATTGACGGCAATCATACTCCATCTACTGATCGTGGAATCAAAGCACGAAGATATTCAGGAACAAGCACGGCACGTGTTGAATATGAAGGTGGCTCCGATGTTATATCAGCAGGTGTTGCGTTGAATACATCCTGGCCTGCAAACGATGTGGTTGAAATCTATGATATTAACCTCAACCCCGGTACATACGGTTTCATATTGGACGTTACTTCAGGAACAGCTAATCTTGACTTTGCCCTGTTTGGTTCAGATGGTGCTGCCTATTATGCCCCCAGGGGTTCTAACAAAGCTATGTCCAGCAGTGGAGGTGCCGGTGGCGATGAATATTTCACATATACAGTTATCTCAACCGATTGGTATGGATTATGCCTTTGGTCCAACGACGCCAATACAGCTAACTACACTTTAAGGATTGAGTCGCCGGGCACATGGACAGGCCTTGTAAGCACTAACTGGAATAATGCGAATAACTGGAGTGGCCACATTATTCCTGATGCTGGCATTGATGTAACCATTCCCTCTGGTACTCCATTCCAGCCATATATTTATACTGCCATTGCCAATTGTAAAAACATCACAATCAATACAGGAGCAACTCTGACTGTTGGTGGATATGCACTGAATGTTGCCGGCAACCTTACGGTTAACGGAACACTTGCATCTAACAATGCCTCCGGGGAAATCAACGTTCAGGGCGATGTTGTCTGGAACTCCGGTTCAACTGCCAACTTTACTACAACGGCACCTTTCAGGGTTTATGGACATTGGAATTTTGAATCAGGTTCAAATGCGAACCTTGCCAATGGTACGGTGTTGTTTATGGGTGACGCTAATAAATATATTAGCAGCTATTCCTCCACAAGCTCCTTCAACCATGTAGGAAGTTACAAAACCGGTGGTTATCATATCGGAGTAAGTTACTATTCAACTCAGCCGCTTACTATTAATGGCTACATTTATGTCCATCCCGGCGCAATTTTCGGGATTTACTCCACTAATGATGTCATCCTTAAAGGTGATGTAAATAGTAATGGAACATTTTTATGTAATTATGGCACGGTGGTATTGGATGGCTCGAACCAAAGTCTAAAAATGAATACAGGCGATTACTTTAACTATCTCACCTTTAGTCAAGCCGGCACTGTAACAATTAGTAACAGTTTAAGCAATATTCTGGATGTAAATGGAAACCTGGTGATTGAATCCGGGATATTCAACCTGCAAGACAGAACCATGCATGTTGGAGGCAACTGGACCAATACTGTAGGAACTACCGGATTCGTGGAAGGAACAAGCAGGGTGATATTCAATGGTTCAGGCCACCAATATGTTTATTCCAATGAAACTTTCAACATCCTGGAAGCCAATATGGGAGCGGCACTAAGAATTATTAATGCTGCCTATACTGTTACCTGCAACCAGTATGACTGGACCACTGGAGGTATTGATGTAGTTGCAGGAACTTTTACCGCACTTGACCTTGCTGATAATGGGATTTATGGGGGTTACTGGCTCAATCCCGGAGGAACAATCAATTTAACAAACACTGATGGCTATGTTGATCTTAACGGTAATCTGAATATTTTTGAAGGAAATTTTAATGTTTTTGGAGGAACGACCTACAGCTATTGGCCTTTTGCAGCAAATGCATCAATTAATATGAGTGGTGGGGTGCTGGATTTTAAGGACCAGGGAATCTATATTTATAATTCAGGCATCTATACATTAACCGAAAATATTACCGGTGGCATCATCAGTACCAGCCGTGGTTTTAATTCCAACAGGGCTGATTTTTCACCTTCGGCTGGTCTATTTGAGTTTTATGGTACAGGTGACTACAATATTAGCCAGGTAGCAGGAAGTACTCTCCCCAACGTAAAAATCAATAAAGGGGCTGCCAAGGAAGGTGATCCTGAGATTACCGGGCCTGTTTTCGACGAAAGATCCGGAATGCAACTCTCCGATGGAGGCAAAGCCAATACCATTGCTTTAAGTTCAAACTTTACAATTACCGGTAATCTCAACATTGCCGCAGGAACATTTGACCTGAGTGCATACACCTGCAATGTTTCCGGTACAACTGATATTTATGGAACACTTACCATGACCAATGCCGCAAATGACCTGACTGCCGGAACCATTAACTGGCAATCAGGTTCAAATGATAATGTAACTGCCGGGACTTTTAATACAAATAACTGGCGTTTCAATGAGGGAACCAATGCAAAGCTTGGTTTGGGAAATACCGCTTACATCTACAATCTTTACTATCCTACCGATAATGATGCGGAGTTTGGTAACCTGATAGCAGTTCCTGCTTCAAAAGTATTGGAAGGAGGTGAAAGTGGCAAAGCTTATTATCCGGTAAGGGTAGCGGGCAATTTTGATATGCAAGGCACCACCTGGACTTTTGCTGAAGGTGCAACCGATTTGATTGTTTCAGGTAATTCAAATATTCCTGGCGGAAATTCCATCTACTTCTCAAACGGAGCCGACTTTTCTACCAACGGATCGTTGAACTTTGCAGGTAATTTATCGCTTAGCGGAGGCAGCGTAGCAACTCTTCATGGCTCGCTGACATTCCCCTCAACTGGATACTTGTATTTGGATGCGTCAAGCTTTATCTGCGATCAGAATTCAGCGTCAGGAAGTATAACACTGAATGGACGCATTGATATGAATGCCGGATCCGTGTTTGAGATGACGGGACGAAATGTAATTATTGGTACAACATTCAATGACGATAATATAGGAGGCGGTGATTTGCGTTTTGGCAGATCGCTAACTGCAAGCATTACCAACAACTTCCAGCTTAACTGGGGAAACCTGGAGATGATGTCGTCAAATGCCGGGCACTATTTGAATGTAACCAACGGAAATTACCTGAATCATCTTTTAATTACTAAGCCGTCTGCAGACGTATATATTGCTAACGACCTCACGCTTAAAGGCTACTTTACTCTAAATTCCGGTGTTTTCAATACAAATATTAAAAACATGTATGTAGGTGGAAACTGGACCAACGTACCTGGGCCAGCAAGCTTTCTGGAGCATACCGGAACAGTGTATTTTAATGGCAGCGGTGATTTTAACCACCAGAGGATTTATGGTGAAACGTTCTACAACCTGACGAACGCTAAAACCGGTAACGGTCAATTGATGATTGAAGGACCAGTAACAGTAATTAATAATTTCCTGGCCAATGTTTCCAATATGGTTTCTGCTAATCTGAATGTTAATGGCCTTCTGGATCTCTCAGCCGGTATAATTGTATTAACAACTGCTGCTCCGACAGTAATTGTTAACAATTTCACCATGGGAGGTAATTTGGGGCTTTCAAATGGCAGCTTCAGTTGCAATGATATTACCAATAATGGTATTTTTGGAACCATTGACCTCTATAATGGCAGCATTATACTAAACCAGTCTGATTTGCAATATACTGACTTGAATGGCTCTCTCAATATTCACGGAGGAACCATGACTGTGAATGGGAACTATGGTTATAGCGAGTGGGGGTGGGCTGCGCCTGCAAGTTTTACAATGTCAGATGGTATTCTGAATTTTAATAACCCTGGCATTTCTATTAATGCCAGCAAACCCATATCAGCCTCAGTGAGTGGTGGTACAATAAAGACTAGAGGAGTGTTCCTGGTAACTCATCCTACCTTTATTCCAAGCGGTGGAACGGCTGAGCTTTATGGCAATAATCCAGCCGGGATTCAAAGTACTGGTGGTTCGCATTTTTATAACCTGAAAATAGATAAGCAAGTTGGTTTATTACTCGGTGCTGATTACACACAGAATGATGTCGTGCAAATGAGGATGTCTGAACCCGGAAGGCTCAAAGTAGAAATACCGTTAGACAGATCGGACAACTATGCTATTACTATCGGCAACCTGAAAGTGAATAACAATACCGTTATTGATGAGGGAAACCTGAGGATTGTGCATGAAGCTACCATTGCCGGAAATGTAACTGTAAACTCAGGTGGGAATCTCTCTATGGAAGGAGTTGGCTCAATGGCTATGGGCAGCGGAAAAGCCTTAACAGTAAACAATGGGGGCGAGCTTTCATTGCAAGGCACTGTAACTGATTATCCGAAAATCACGAGGATTTCCGGTAACTATGGTTTGAATATTGAAAGTGGAGCCACCATTGGCGCTGAATATGCTATTTTTGAGTACATGAACACCAATGGGGTGAATGTTAAATCCGGTGCTATTGTTGATCCGGCGAAGTCGTTTACCAATTGTAATTTTCGCAACGGACAAAGCGGTGGAAGGCTGTTAACCATAAACAACAGTCAAAGCCTGTTACTGAGCAATGTTGTTTTTCCGGGCAGCTCTGGTAATTATAACGTCTCAAAGACAGTGGATGCAGGTGTTGTTGTCCTCTCCGATTATAGCGGTGTTTTCGCCGGACCAACAAATGAGCAGGACACTTATGGCCGCATTCACTGGACAGGCGAAATCTCGTCAACTATAACCCTTGATGGTGTTTTGATTGGGTCAGGTCAGGATCTTTGTTTTGAGGCTTTGCAAACCATCACGCTTGGGGGTTCGCAAAGTTTTATACTTGAAAGTGGTGGAAATGTGAACCTTGTAGCGGGGCAAAACATCCGTTTGCTTGAAGGCACTCATGTTCAAAGCGGCGCTTATCTGCACGCCTGGATAACAACAGATGGAATCTATTGCGGCAGCGGTTCATCAATGCTTGCTGCTGTTGAAGAAAACAGCCTCACGGGTTCTGACGTTGAGAAACCAAACGGGCAATCTGGCTTTAGAATCTATCCAAATCCTACCAGGGGAATATTTACTTTGGAAATGGATGATCTCATGGAATTTTCATCAATAAACGTTGATATTTGCAACGTTGTTGGTGAAAAAATTCTTTCTTTTGAATTGCCTGAATTCAAACAATACAAGTTCGACCTGACTAACCAGCAGCCAGGTATCTATCTCATCAGGGTAATGAGAGGGAAAGAAGTTGGCGTTGATAAGGTTATCAGGCGATGAGTTTATCGCCTTGTTATCTGTAATTCAGGATGAAACAATGCTTATGTGAATTTATTCCAAATAAACCAAAACTATTGTATTCAGCCTCACAATTCACTAATTTTGCATCATTCTTTGAAAGAATGGTTATTGGCCCCATCGTATAACCGTGAATGTATGCAATTTGGCAAAACTTCCTTTCGATGAGCATACATTCCTTTTATCCTTAGTCTCCGAAAATCCATTCAGGTTTTGATTATTGAGATGGCTATTTAATTTTTTATCTATCTAGCTCGCTCTTCAAACTTGACCCTCCTCTAATGCCATCATAGGTAAGATTTTGCAGATTTCATCATGCATTTGATGTGCTTATTCAATGCATTATTTATTAATAAAAACCAAGGAGGAAACATGAAACCAAGAATTTTACTTATTGGGTTGGTCATCAGCCTGACAGGGCTGTTTGTGACAAACCCGGCAAATGCACAATTCAAGGAGCTTCAGCTCATTGAATATGAAACCAATGTACAGCAGGATATTAATACTGCCCTGCATTTCTTTGAAAACAAAGATGCAGTTACCCGGTTCAGGGAAGTTGAACTAAACGGAAATCTTAAGTCACTGTTCACAGTTGAATCCGAAGATCTTATCAATCTGAACCTTTTCAGCGATGTTGAATACATTGCTGAGGTGCAACGGGTGGAAGAAATTATGGAGGATAATGTGACCATAACCGCCAAACTACTTTCATTTGATTACGCATTCATGATCATTTCAACAACCGAGGGCAGAACACTTGTGAATGTTTACGTTCCAGAAGAAGGGAAGAAATATGAAATTACCAGCGATCCGGTTACACTGAAGCATTACCTGGTTGAAATCAATCCTGAACTTATCCCTGACGTTGAGCATCACCCGGCAAAAATTCCTGGTGACCCAACAGAAGAAGAGTTGGAAGAACAAAACAGAATAAAGGAGGAAATCGAAAACACCAGATCAGGACCTGGTGACCCGGCTACCATTGATGTAATGATCCTTTATACACCTGCTGCTGCAACATGGGGAAACAATAATGGAGGTGGTATTAGAAACCTGGTAGCTACTGCTGTTGCTATCGGAAATACCGCTCTTTCAAACAGTGCTACAATTGCAAGCATCAGGCTGGTTTACAATGCACAGGTAACCTACACAGAAAGTGGTGATGTTGGCCTCGATTTGGACCGCCTTACCGGCACCAGTGATGGCTATATAGACGGAATACATACCTTGCGTAATACTTACGGTGCTGACATGGTACAACTCTTCACAACCATGGGTGGTGGTATCGCCTGGTTATTGAACAATGCTGCCGGAAGTCCAACATATGCTTTCTCCCTTGCCGGTGTAAGCACTGCCACTGCTTATACTCCAATTCACGAAATGGGCCATAATATGGGATGCGGGCATCATAAGCAGCAGAACTTTCAACCAGGCCCCGGCTTGTGGAGTTTTTCTGCAGGCTGGCGCTGGACAGGAACAGATGGAGTGCTCTATTCGTCAGTGATGAGTTATACGGCTGCAGGATATTTCCCATCTAATCCATACAATTCTACAAGAGTCGGCTACTTTTCAAATCCCACTGTTACTTACATGGGAGTTGCCACAGGCCACTATAACGATGGTGATAATGCTTGGACAATACAAAACACCAAACATGTAATCGCTGCGTATCGTTCCACAGCCACTATCAATTGCATCGCATGTCCCGGGTATAATTCTACCTTCTCACCATCCAGTTCATGGCAAACCACTTCATCTTCAATTGTAAGCAATGGTTGTAAGGTGTATAGATTTACAGCTATTGCCGGAAGAACCTATATATTTCAGACAGGTTGCGGTAACGGAGCAACAGCTAACTTCGACACTCAACTTCAGTTGCTTAACAGCAACTGCAGCCAGGTAGCCTTTAATGATGATGAATGTGAAAGCTTCCGATCAAAAATAGAGTGGGTAGCTACTTATGATGGTTATGCCTACCTGGTAGTCAAGGGATTTGGTTCAACTTCAGGATCGTACACCCTTGCTTATCAGCGCCCGCTGGGTTGCAACAGCAATACTCAATATCCTTCTACTACCCTTACCGCTGAGAATTTCTGGAAATATCAAAGTAGTATTTTTCCCGGTGAATACAGCAGGTTTAATGTTACCAGCGGAACAACGTATCACTGGTCTTTATGTAGTCACCACGGCGGCGATGCCCCGTATGATTCACAACTAACGCTGCGCAATGCCTCTGATAACAGTATTATCACTTATTCTGATGATGAGTGCGGCAGCGGAATGGATGCTTTTATTAGTTGGCCAGCAACATTTACCGGCCAGGTAAAAGTTGTGGTAAACAAATTTAACTGCCTGGGTGAAAGTACGGCAACCAGGCTTGCCTACAAAACCGGTACGCTGGCGAACCCTTATGTTACCATTTCTCCTGCCAATAGGGACGTATTCTCCTCCTCCGGTTCAACAACATTTAGTATAACATCGAATACGACCTGGAGCCTAAGCAAAAATGTAACCTGGATAAGCTCGCTCAGCCAGACATCAGGAAGCGGAAATGCCACTATTACTGTTAATTACAATGCAAATTCAGGAGCACAAAGAGTAGGTACCATCACTGCTTCAGCCTATGGAATGACCAATGTCACGGCCACGGTAACACAACTTCCCGGTGATGCTTATTGTAACAGCTTGTCGCAATTTGGAGGCCCGCTTACCCCATTAAACGACTGGCAATATCACACAGGCATTTGGGCAGGCGAATTTGTTACTTTCAACGTTACCAGTGGCACTCAATATCACTGGTCGCTGTGTCCGGAACATGGAGGAAGTGCTTCCTATGATTCGGAGTTAACCTTGCGCCGCGCTGATAATAATGCTTACCTCGCACACTCGAATGATGTATGCGGAGATGATGCAAGGATAAGTTGGACGGCCACATTTACAGGACTGGTCAAGCTGGTTTTAACCAGATACCCCTGTGAAAGCCAGGTTACAAGTACAAAAATCGCCTACAAGAGTGGGGCACTCGTTAATATCGCTGTTGCGCTAACTCCCGAAAACCGGGATGTATTATCAGGAGCGGGAACAACTTACTTTTACGTGAACTCCAATACGAGTTGGACATTGACAAAAAATGTTTCCTGGATAACATCGCTTACTCCCTCAAGCGGAACAGGCAATGCAACCATTACAGTTGTTTACACAGCAAATACTGGTGCTCAGCGTATAGGAACCATTACCGCCAGTAGTGGTGCATTTTCAACCCAGTCAACTTTAACACAAATGCCTAATGACGCTCAATGTAATAGTGTGAATCAGTGGGGCGGTTTGCTGGAGCCTGTAAATACATGGAAATATCATGGAGGAATGTGGGCTGGAGAATTTGCCAGGTTTTCCGTTGTATCCGGCACCCAATACCACTGGTCGTTGTGTCCTGCACACGGAGGTGATGCATCTTATGATTCACGGCTGACATTACGTAATGCAGCAACCAATGCGTATATCACCTATAACAGTTATTTTTGTGGCGATGATGGCAAAATAAGCTGGACTGCTAACTTTACAGGTGAAGTTAAGGTTATTGTTACGAAAGAGCCATGCGACAGTTACGCCAGTTCAACGCGTTTGGCCTACAAAAGCGGAGCACTTGCCAATCCTTCAATATCTATCTTACCTGTCGTCCAGGTAGTAGGTCCTTTGGGCGGCTCAACAACTTATAATATAACCTCTAACACTTTCTGGACGCTTTCAAGTGATCAACCCTGGGCTGTTGTGAGCCAAACCTCAGGCACTGGCGATGCTACCATTACTGTGAACTATGATCCGAATACCGGCAGTGGCCGTATCGCTACTTTCACAGGAGTAGCCAGTTACGGGCCGACTGTTACTGCTTCATTATCTCAATATGATTACTGTGCCACTGGAAATCCATGGCTAACAGTGGTTCCAACAGAAAACTGGCAATACATAACTTGCCTCTTCGGCGGAGAATATACTACTTTTTCGGTTAATATTGGCGAAAAATACAACTGGTCATTATGTGCAACGCATGGAGCAAATGCCCCTTTTGAATCTCAGCTTACATTAAGAAAGGCATCGGATAATTCGTTTATTGATTATGCACACAATAACTGCGGCCCGGGTGATTTTGGCGCATTTATTGACTGGACTGCTGACTTTACAGGCGATGTCAGGGTATATTTACACAAATTTAATTGTCAGGCTCAAAACTCCTGCAGCCGTCTGGGATATAAAAAAGGCAACCTTGAACTACCATTCCTGACCGTTGCACCTGATCAGCAAGAAGTGGGATATAATAATGGCACAACAACTTTTGATCTGCTTTCAAATACTACCAACTGGACAGTAACAGAAAGTATACCCTGGTTAAGTGTTGTTCCGGTATTTGGAAATGGTAATGGCACATTGACAGTTAATTACGACGCGAACGCAATAACAACTCCCAGAACTGGCGAGATTACAATTTCAGCGCCATATACTCCAAATGTTATTGTAGTTGTAAATCAGGTTGGTGCTCCTCCATACCTTACTGTGTTGCCACCGGAAAGGAATGTGTCAACAGCAGCAGGAACTACCACTTTCGATGTTACATCGAACACTGACTGGACTGTCACTGAAAGTGTACCCTGGCTGACTGTTGCGCCCATGAGCGGCACCATGAACGGAACAATTACTGTAAATTATACTGAGAACACTGCGCTTGCTTCCAGATCAGGACAAATTACCCTAACAGCATTTGAGGCTTCAGATGTAACAGTAACAGTACACCAGGCAGGGGTTGTTATTCCGGTCAATGTTACTGTCCCTCCATTTACCGTAGCACCCGGAGTTTACCAATGTTACAATGCCTCTCAAACCATTACGGTTCAGTATTACACTATTCTCAGCGGTGGCATGGTGAACATGGTAGCCGGGCACAATATCAGGTTGCTTGAAGGAACACATGCCCGCAGTGGTTCATACCTGCATGCCTGGATTTCTGATGTTGACCATTGCGGCATTATTTCCCCACCCGCCATGTTAGCGGTTAAGGATGAAATCATCATGCCTATAGAACAGCCTGAGGAAATTACGCCTCCGGATAATTTCTTTAAAGTGTACCCCAATCCAACAACCGGTTTATTCAACCTTGAATTGGTTCAAACCACCTCTGCAATTTTGGTTGAGATATACAGCCTTATGGGCGAACAAATTCTGAAGCAATCAGTTTCGGGGCATTATCTCTACGAATTTGATCTTTCAGGTCAACCCAGGGGTGTTTATATCGTCAGGGTAATTAGCGGTGATGAAATGGGAATTCAGAGGGTGATCAGGCAATAGGTTTTATTGTTGCATACTCTAAACCATATCTGCGGCATCTGCTGCAGATATGGTTTTTTTATATTTCTGTTTAATGCTAAATGCTAGCTTTGCGATAAGTAAGAATTCCCAATTATGTCAGAATATCAAAGAAAGAAAATACGAGTTTGAGCTGACTAACCAGCAGCCAGGAGTATTTCTTATAGAGTGCTTAGAGGTGATCAACTTGGAGTTGAAAAAATAATCAGACAGCTAAACTTTGAGATTTAGTTCAGGAACTGTCCTGAATGAATAATCAGATCTGGCATGATGATGAAACGTCGCAGCTATTTAGACTTAAAGAGCCAATTTCATTTGACTTTATTAGTGCTTTTGTGATAAGCTTTAGTGCTCGTTTTTTATTTGCACATGCGAACTCATATAAAGGTCTTATGCTTAGTGCCAGTATATCAGGTCACTAACCTACCTACTCAGATTCATTCCAAATTGAGATAAGCTATTGCGTAAGGCCTCAGAAAAGCACTAATTTTATTGCTTGTAATATAATGGTTATCGGCCCCATCGTGTAACCGCGAGTGCATGCAAACTGGCAAGACTTCCTTTCAATGAGCATACATTCCTCTTATCCTTGTCTCCGGAAATCCATTGTGAGCTAAAGAATACGTTTTGAAATTTTGAACCAATTCAGCTCATTTATTTTGCTTATTGAAGCTGTTATCATTAGCTGCTCGTAATCTATAAATCATTATCAATTGACATCATAACATTCTTATTATCCTATCATTAACAAAACCCATCTGAAATGAAATCTCAACTTCTACAATTGACAAAAATTGGTGCAAGCATTGTTTTCTTTATGATGCTTACATCTGCTATGGCACAGGAATCTTTTCCTCAGCTAATTGAATCTTCAACTTCTATAGGGTCAGTCATTGAAACTGATCTAAACTTCTTCGCGGAAAAACAGGCTATTGTGCGTTACAGAGAAGTTAAACTTAATAATTTAATTTCCTTGCCTAATGCTTTTAGTGTTGATGACAAGATTTTATTAAACCTTTTTGAGAACACTACTTATACAGCAAAGGTAAGGAGCATTGAAGAAAATGTAATGGGAACCGTTGTAATTACTGCTGATATAATTGAGGCAAATTATGCTTATGCAATACTTAGCACACACGGAGGACGATCGCTTATCAATGTTTTTATCCCGGAAACCGGCAGTCATTTTCAGATCATAAGCGATCCGGTTACACTCAAACACTACCTGATTGAGATTAATTCATCCCTGATAACTGCAACTGTTGAGTATCCTTCACTTATTCCGGGTGAGCTTACGTCTGAAGATATTGAAGAACAAAAAAGAATAGAGAAGGAAATGGACTATACAAAATCAGGACCTGGCGATCCTGCCACCATTGATGTAATGATTGTTTACACGCCGGCAGCCCGCAACTGGGGCAATGCAAATGGCGGAGGCATCTTTAATTGCGTTGCAACGGCAGTAGCAATCGGAAATACAGCCCATGCCAATAGTGCGACCATTCTTACTATCAGATTAGTGCATACGGCAGAAATAACCTATACTGAGAGTGGGGACGTTGAGTTGGATCTCAACCGTCTTACCCTTACCGCCGATGGACATATGGACATTGTTCACACCTGGCGCAATACTTATGGAGCCGACCTGGTGCAGTTGTTCTCAACCATGGGTGGTGGAATTGGCTGGTTGTTGAATTCGACTGCAGGAAAGCCTGCTGATGCATTTTCAATTGCCGGTGTTAGCACTTCAACTGCATATACTCCAATTCATGAAATGGGTCATAACATGGGCTGCGGGCATCACAAAGATCAAAACTTTCAGGCTGGTCCTGGATTATATGATTATGCAGCCGGATGGAGATGGCAAGGTACTGATGGCGTTTGGTACTCATCGGTAATGAGTTATACAGCTGCCGGAAATTTTCCGTTAAACCCTGTGAACTCAACCAGGGTTGGCCATTTCTCCAATCCTTCCGTCAACTTTATGGGTGTTGCTACCGGACATGCAACCGATGGTGATAATGCCCGTGCTATTCGTAACACCAAGCATGTAATTGCAGCATACCGCTCTACAGCAACCATCAATTGTATTGTATGTCCCGGATATGATTTTGCGATTAGTCCCGGAAATTCATGGTCCACCCACGCTTCATCTTTTGCTGCAAGTGGTTGTAAAATGTATCGCATTTCAGTGGAACAGGGGCGAACTTATACCTTTAAAACCGGATGTGGAGATGGTGCAACTGCGAACTTCGATACTTACATGCATGTTTATGATAATAATTGCGATCAGGTGGCGTATAACGATGAAGGTTGCGAAGATCACAGATCTATTGTTACCTGGATGGCTACTTATTCAGGGTATGCCTACGTAAAAGTGAGAGGCTGGTCTGGAGCAGGTGGGTCTTACACTATGGCATACCAAAAAACTGATGAATTAACGTGGCAGGGAGATATTAGCACAAACTGGAACACAGCAGGTAACTGGGATGGGAATGTGGTACCTGATAATACTTTTGATGTTATTATTCCTACAGGCGCTGTAAGACAACCTTATGTATCGAGTGCCAATGCCTCGTGTAAAAATTTGACTTTAAATTCAGGAGCAACCTTAACAATAGGTGCATACAATCTTGAAATAGATTATGATGCTGATATCTATGGAACGCTCACAATGAACAATACAGCATCTAGACTTTATGTTTATGATGATATCAGGTGGCAATTAGGCTCTTCGGCTTCAGCCACCGGAAGTGCCACGATTTATGTATATGGAGACTGGGATTTTATGGATGGTGCAAATGTTTATCTAACAGCAGGTTATGTAGATTTTTACGGTACCAGTCTTGCTTACATCCGGTCTAAAGACTCTGACAGCCACTTTTATCATGTGCGAAACCATAAAAGCGGGACTTCACTTAGTCATAGTGCTGCTTCAACATTTCCGTGCCGGTTAACGGGTAACCTCTATATCTATTCAGGATGTACACTTACCAGTTATTCAAGCCAGAGTTTCATCATTGGCAGTTTTGTAAACAATATGAGCGGAAGTATCGCTCTTGGCAATGGTACATTTATATTCGATGGATCCTCTGGCTCTTCCTCCTTCGTTGCAGGAGACTATTTTAACAACGTAACCATCAGTTCATCCGGCACAACTACTTTTAACCAAGATATTGAAATCAGGGGCAATCTATTGATCGAAAGCGGAGCTCTGGGGCTAGGAAGCACAACCCTTTCAATCATGGGCAACTGGACTAATAATATCGGAACGGCAGGCTTTGTTGAAGGAACCAGCACGGTTGTTTTTAATGGGGGCAACTATCATCAGTATTGTTCAACCGAAACATTTAATAATCTGGAAGTGAACAAGCCTCTGGGTGGCGCCTTCAGGGTGTCTTCCGGCACAGTAACCTGTAATCAATATAACTGGACAGCAGGTGCCATTGATGTAGATACCGGTACATTTACCGCCCTTGACCTGGCCGATAACGGATTAGACGGGGGCTACTGGGTGAACCCAGGGGCGACAATAAACCTCTATCAGGATGCTTTGCAATATGTTGACCTAAGATGCCATCTCAACTTTAATGGTGGAGGAACTATCAATGTGTATGGAGGTAATGGATACAGCTATTGGCCTTTTGGATATAATGCCTCCATTACTATGTCGGGTGGTGTACTTGATTTTAAGGATAATGGCATCCTTATAAATAATACCGGGGCCTTAACGTTAAATGATAATATTACAGGTGGAACCATCCGAATGTCGCGTGGATTCCTGGGTGAAAGGGCAGACTTTACACC
This sequence comes from Bacteroidales bacterium, assembly GCA_014860575.1. Classification (NCBI taxonomy): domain Bacteria; kingdom Pseudomonadati; phylum Bacteroidota; class Bacteroidia; order Bacteroidales; species Bacteroidales bacterium. The sequence continues at coordinate 19,272 of JACZJK010000046.1, read as the reverse complement.
CGTTGCCGGTACATTTGAGTTCTATGGTTCTGGTGATTATTTAATTTCCCAGGCCAATGGTTGCACATTACCGAATGTTAAAATCGATAAGAGCGCGAAAGAGAGTGGGGAAAACAATATCAACGGTCCGGTGTATGACGAACGCAGCGGTCATTTGCTTACTGATGGTGGCAAAGCCAACACCATAACCCTTGGTTCCAATTTTGTAATAACAGGAGATTTAAATGTTGATGCAGGCAGTTTTAATTTGAGTTCTTATACCTGTAATGTAGAAGGAACAACAACAATCTATGGACAGTTAATCATGACCAATACGGCAAATGATTTCACCACTGTTAATATGTATTGGGAAAATGGTTCGTCAGCGAATGTCACTGCAGGTACATTTCATTCCGGAAACTGGGCATTTAGAGAAGGAACTACTGCAAAACTTGGTACCGGCAATACTACTTACATAACCTCCAACATGATTTATCCTACAAGTACCGACGCCGAATTTGGTAATTTGGTGAGGGGGCCTTTGTCAAAAAATTTGAGTGTGAACGTAACCGGAAAAACCTATTATCCGACAAAAGTGATGGGTTATTACACAGTAAAAAGCGGGGCCTCATTATTTTTCTTACAGTCCGGTGCTGGTATGATTGTGGCGGGGAATGCTACTATTGAAAATGGGGCCAGCATTTCTTTCAGCGCTGCCGATTTTCAGGTTGGCGGAACTTTGAATCTTTCCGGTACGCTGTCAGTTTCTAACGGGTGCTCAGCGAGCGTTCAGGGTGAATTTGCCTTTCCGTCAACAGGGTTGCTTAATTTAAACCAGGGTACTTTTACTAATAATTATAGCACAAGTAGCGTATCATTAGCCGGAACTCTTCAGCTAATAGAAGGCATTGTTGAATTTCCAAACCGGTCAGTTTCGATCTCCAGCACTTTCAATGACCAGATTAGCGGGGGAGTTTTCAGGGTCGGAAAAACATTATCAGCAAATTCTGCCGGCACGTTCCAGCCCCTTGCCGGAACTGTTGAATTTGTCAATACAAGTGCGGGCAACTATGTTCAGGTAACCAATGGAAATTATCTTCATAACATGGTGCTCGATAAACCTGGTTCTTCATTCCAGGTTTACGATAACCTTACAATAAAGGGAAGCTTATTTATTGATGACGGCGTACTGAACTCTAACAATAAGACTATCAGTATTGGCGAAAATTGGTACAACAACGTTGGTACTTCAGCTTTTAATGAAACCAACAGCAGGGTGATATTCAATGGAACCACAGCGCAGTTCTGTTCTACAGAGGATTTCCATATCCTTGAAGTTAATAAACCAATGGAGTTGCTTTACAACCTTGCTGAGCATAATATAAACTGCCAGATTTACGATTGGACAAGTGGAGGTATCTGGATTTCACCCGGAAACTTTACTGCTTATGATCTGGCCGATAACGGCCTGTTTGGAACCTTTGCCATTTATTCTGGTACGATGAACCTCCACCAGGATGGTGCTCAGTACGTAGATATCAATGGTACAGTTATTATAGGAAGTGGAGCAGAATTGAATGTTTTTGGCGGTGCTACTACCAGCTATTGGCCTTATTATGATAATGCCACGGTATTTATGACCGGTGGTGTTCTTGATTTTAAAGATGTAGGCATTCTTGTTTATAATTCACCAACCTATTCTTTTACCGAAAATGTTACGGCTGGAACTATAAGAACCACAGGGCACATGTCGGTTAACAACCTGAATTTTACACCTTCAGGAGGAACTGTTGAACTCTATGGAGGTTCAGATGCCGGAATTGCAGTAAGTGCAGGACATTTCCACAATGTTTTAATTAATAAATCCGGAGGAGATGGTTTGAAATCAGAACCAGTGTTAGAAAGAAATGGAAATATCACCGAGGGAACCAGAGCAAACACTGTGAATGTTACCACAGACATATTAGTAAATAATGATTTGACAGTTGAGATTGGCTCTTTAAACTTGATCGGAGTTGATGTTTCAGCCGGCGGTAATGTGAATGTAAATTCAGGCGGGACAATTGTTCTAAACAATAACAGCAACCTTCTGCTGGCTTCCGCAAAAACGCTTTCAATCAATACCGGAGGAACACTAAATGCAATTGGAAGTTTGGGCGCTGAAGCCCGCATATCCAGAATTTCCACAGGAAATTATGGTTTTAATATCAATAGCGGAGCCACCATTAGCGCAGAGCATACCATTTTCGAATACATGAATACCAATGGAGTAAATGTTAATTCAGGTGGCATTGTTGATCCGGCGAGGTCGTTTACAAATTGTAATTTCCGCAACGGACAAAGTGGGGGAAGACTGTTAACCATCAACAACAATCAAAGCCTGTTGCTGAGTAATGTTGTTTTTCCGGGAAGTACGGGTTATTATAATGTTTCAAAAACGGTGGATGCAGGTGTAGTTACCCTCTCCGATTATAGTGGAGTTTTCGCCGGACCAACAAATGAGCAGGACACTTATGGACGCATTCACTGGACAGGTCAAATATCGCCAACTGTTGACCTTGATGGTGTTTTAATTGGTTCTGGACAGGACCTGTGTTTTGAAGCCTTGCAAACCATCACGGTGGGAGGTTCGCAAAGTTTTGTTGTTGAAAATGGTGGGAATGTGAACCTTGTAGCCGGGCAAAACATACGTTTGCTTGAAGGCACTCATATTCATAACGGCGGTTATTTGCATGCATGGATCACAACCAATGGCATCTATTGCGGCAGTGGATCATCAATGTTAGCTACAAGCGAAGCATTACTTGCAGTGCCAGCAAATGAAATCATAAAAGATAAGCCTGGTTTTGGAGTATATCCCAACCCGACAAAGGGAACATTTACTTTGGAACTCTATGATATAATTGAGTTTACAAGCATTTCAGTTGAAGTGTTTGACCTGATAGGAAACAATGTTTTTTCGGTGGAAGAACCGATAGCCAAAAGCTATATCTTTAATCTTGGCGACAGCCAACCGGGTATTTATCTCATCAGGGTTACAAATGGAAGTTATGTTGGAATAGAGAAAGTCATCAGGCAATGATATTGCTTTAGTGCTTATTATTATTGAACAACATTGTGATAATCATGATTGCAGGTAAGCTTTTTACAACCTTGCCTGCATATCATGATGGGTTTTGTGGCTCTGCTATGACTTTGTGTTTTTTGAACATCATAATATCCGTATGATCCGCTTGTTCCTGTTGTCATTATTTTTAACATCATTAACGTTAGGTGCAGCTCCGTTTGATCCCTTGGAGAAGGAGCGTTTGTTAAAGCAACTGCCTTCCGACACATCAAAAGTTATTCTCTTGATTCAGCTTGGGGAATATTTTGGAAGTATTGATCAGGAGAAAGCCCTTGTTTATCTGCATGAAGCATACCTTCTTTCAACTGAGTTGGAATATAAAAAGGGAATTGCAGGTAGTTTTCTTTTTCAGGGAAGGGTATATTACTATAAGGATGAATATGATATTGCCCTCAGGTATCTTGAGCAGGCCCGAAAACTTTTTGAGGAGATCGGTGATGATGATGGGCTTGCCAATTATCGTTTCGCAGTTGGTAGTGTGTATTCATTGCTTGGAAATTATAACAAAGCTATTGAGAATTTCCAGGAAATGCACATGCTAAGTAAACAAACAGGGAACAAAAAACTTCAATCAACATCCCTGATTAGTCTTGGAACACTTCACATCGAGCGTTCGGAGCCGGTTTTGGCATTGTCCTATTTGATGACTGCCCTTGGAATTGTTGAGGAATTGAACGACAAAGGAGCTAAAGCACTTATTCTTTCAGGTATGGGAAGCGCTTATGCCAGCATGCATGATTACGACTCCGCTCTGCTCTGCCTGAAACAAAGCTTCTCTATACGATCACAATTACAGGATAGTCGCGGGATGGCGAGCTCAGAATATACTATAGCCGATATATATTTGCAAATGGGACTGCTGGATGATGCACTGCACAGCCTTTATGCCGCAAAAAAAAATTATACATCCCTCAATGAACAAACCGGTGTATGTATCTCGATTCTTAAAACGGCTCAAACCCTCGAAAAAGCAGGTTCGAAAAATGAAGCTCTATCTGAAGCTTGCATGGCCTTAGACCTGGCTATGGAAATGAAGAACCCTTTGCTGATTCATAATTGTTATGAAACTCTATCGCAAATATCAGCCTCAACCGGTAAATATGAAGATGCATATCAATACCTATTGATGAGTGCTGGTATCAAGGATAGCTTATCAATTATAAACAATGAGAAAGTTTTCAGGGAGTCAGAAATGAAATTTCAAACAGCCAGGAAAAACGATGAAATAGAAATTTTGAAAAGCAGAAATGCTATCCAGCGAAAGCAAAACCTTTTACTGACCATTTCAGTAATAGCGGTGATGGCCATTCTTTTACTTTTATACTTTCTTTTCAAGCTAAAAACCAAAGCGCTGAAAAAGCAGGAGATGTTGAATGATCAGGAAAAAATAAACAATCTGCAGAAAGCTGAAATACAAAGAAGGGAACAACAATATCTGGAAGAACAACTGGAATCGAAAAACCGTGAATTGGCATCAAAAGCGCTGGAGATGCTGCGAATTAATGAAACCCTGGGCGATGTTATAGAAAAACTTGAGCAACAGTATCTTAAAAACAAAGATCAGAACGAACTTTCCATACAAATCAAAAGCATTATTGCAGGTTTAGAAGCCCAGCTTAAAAATAGCACATGGAATGAATTTGAAAAGATTTTCCGTAATATCCACTCTGAGTTTTTTCAGAAATTACTTGCTGTTTGCCCGGATCTCACACCGTCGGAGATTAAAACAGCAGCCTTTCTCAAATTGAATCTTAGCAGTAAAGAAATTGCTGCGATTTCTTTCAAATCAGAAGCGGGTATCAAGTCAACGAGATATAGGTTACGCCAAAAACTAGGCCTGCATTCTGACGATAACCTCGTCCCTTTTCTTATGCAACTTTGAACACTTTAATGCTAAATCAATAGCTCAGATATTCTACTTAGAACCAGCCTTGGCGTCATTGGTTTTTTATCAGTTTATGGCATGGGTTGAGCCTGTGATTTTCAGCATACATTTTCCATAATTTAATATGGTTTTAAAATAATGTCACTTTTTGAAACCGCTATTAACACCTTTTGGAACCTGAAAAATTTGCACCTGCCTCTTGATCCGGCTTAGCTTTGCGACGAATAAATCACTGTTATGAAAACAGTTAAGAAGCCCAGGAAAGCTGAAACCAAGGTGGCTGAAAATAATCTTGATTTTGAAAAGAATCAGTTGGAAGTAACCAGGCAGAAAACTGAAGATCGCAATTCAGCACTGATAAAAATCATTAAGCATTATCAGAAGAATGACAAGTGAACAGTTTTTTTTAATTCATCAAATAGTTATCCGTGTGAATCCTTTTGTAGAATCCAGGCAGCAAACATTTTATAAAACAGACACAGACAAGCCAATAAATAACAGAAACAAAAACCTTTTGAAGAATCACAATACAGATACGGAAAAACCGGAACCGAGAAAAAGGAAAGGAGGATTAATGATGTAAGCTTTACATACAAATGCCTTGATCCGATATGGTCAGGACGAGTTTTTTATCGAAAATCAAACCAAATTAATCAATCAACCATTAAACAAACTATGCAAAATGAAAACAAAGATATTACCATTACTGTGGATCGCAATTTTAGCCATACCTGCTTTATCACAGGTACCCAATTCCAGTTTTGAAGATTGGACATTGAATTTAGGAATCCTGGCGCCCGATGGATGGACAATCAGCAGCGACGAAGATTATCCGAATGTTCTGCGAAGCAATGAAAGTTACAATGGAGATTATTCAGTTGAATTGAAAGTAGTTTATGATCCAGGTATGGAAATGAATACTGCCGGCTTCATGTTCACTGATGGCAATTTCCCCGTTAATGAAAGGTTCCAGTCACTTACAGGATACATCAAAGGCAACATTATTGGGTTGGATAGCTTAAAGATCAATGTCAGCATGTGGCTTGACGGGGAAATGATCGGCTTCGGATTATTGCGTTCACTGCAAAGCCATACAAACTGGACTCAGTTCATTCTGGACATTGTTTACGCGACCTCCGATACACCGAATGAGGCTTTTATCGCTATGCAACTCGGGCAGTTCATCGGAGGTAATATTGGTTCATATTACCTAATAGACAAGCTTGAGTTCTCGGATGAGACTTCCGGAAGCAGGGATCCTTCAAACCAAATTAAAGTATATCCCAACCCGGCATCAGATCTACTCTATTTTGAGAACCTGAATATTAAAGGTTCTGCAACAATTAGCCTGATAAATATCATGGGATGTCTGGTTTATAAAAGGCAATTTGGCGATAACCAGCAGTCAGGCATAATTGACGTTTCTGGGCTTAGCGAAGGGGTTTATTTCATTCAGGAAATGAGAGAAAATCAGGTTACCGGATATAAAAAATTGATCGTTAAGCATTAATGATATAAAACAACCAAAAAACTTCTTAACCATGAAACACCTTAACCAATCTATTGTCAGATTACTAAGTTTATCGGTGCTGTTATTTTTCTTTTTCTTCAATTCCTGCCAGCAAAGTTCTACAAAGTCAAGCGAAAAATTACTCGAACAGGCCATTGAAAAAGAAACAGGCGAAGATGCAACTGTTAAACTTAATAAGGACGGAGCTGTTTTTGAAACCAATGGCCATCGGGTTGAAATTGATGCAGAAGCAAAAAAATGGCCGGATGAAATCCCAGCCGATGTTCCCGAATTCAAGTCAGGAAGAATTGACGGGATAGGACTCAATATCTCTAATGATGGCACACGGGCCTGGTCAATCATGTATAAAGATCTGCCCGAAGACTATCTGGATCAGTACAACAAACTGCTCCGGCAAAAAGGATTTGAGACCAACTTCATGAACTTCGGGCCTTCACAAGGAGCCATCAGCACCGAGAATGAAAAATACTCCATCATGTTAATGAGCATGGAAGAAGGGGCAGTTCTCACGGTTGCTTTATTGAATCCCTGATCATTTTCAAAAAACTTTGATCAAAGCAAAACCTGTCAATTTCTTTAACCATTTAAATCAAGTAAAATGAAAACAAATAGTTCATTATCAGCTAAACTGGCAATTTGTTTGCTGGTGTTTATCATCTCCGGTTCCCTCAGTGCACAGGTGCGCATGGGTGTTTTACCGGTAAACGTCAGTGCAGTGCAGCATACAGCACTCAACAATCAGCAATGGAATGATTTTGCTGTGCAAATGCAGGAACATTTAATCATTCAATTGGGTGTTGTCGGCCAGGTCAATCCTTTAACACGCGAGCATGTATTGCTAGCCCTGGAGGGCATGCCCAAACTCAATCCTGATAACCTGAATGCGGCAGCCATCAAAGAACTGGTAAAAAGAGAAAAATACAACTATCTGTTATTTGCATCTTTTGAGTCAATAAAAGTTACCGATAAAGAAATACTTATTCCGGCAAACATCATTCTCTACGACGACAAAGGTGGAAGTCATTGGAAGGGAAGAGTTGATATTCAAGGCCCCAGGCCTGCAGAACCACTAAATGAGGATAAACTATTGAATGAGGTGGTGAAGCCTTCGCTTGAAGATGTATTGGAACAGTTGCGAACCCTTAAATATTAACACTTCCCAAACCATGAAAACAAAACGCCGTGTTATCTTTTCCTTGTTGGCATTCATGGCGATGACCCAAGGAATACTGGTTGCCCAACATCCTGATTGGCAATTAAAAACATCCATCACAAAGAATTCTCCTGAAGCCGAAATGGTTATCCGGGTGGGCGACATTGACAATTTCGGTTTTGATTTCGAAGAGGGCTACAATCCCTTCTCGGGCGAACCTACCGACCCACACGGCTTCCCCTGGGAACCCGATCCCGCTGACCCCGACGGCACCGACCGCATCATGGTGGTATCAGGTTTCAAAGGCGACCCATCGGCTTCGACCGATGGTTATACGCAAAGCACTTCACGGCCTGAAAATTCAGTTAGGCCAATTGTTTTCAGCTTTCCGACCGAAGGCATAGCGGTGAATGCGGCTTCGCTGCAACTGTTTGTTGATGATTTTCAGGCCCCGGTGTTCAAAACCAAATTCACGGCCACGGTCAACGGAATACGTTTCGCCGAACTTGAGAAAGTGCTCAATTCTTTGAACCAAACCGGGCCTGTCGGAAAACTGGTGACCGTGACCTTTCATCCCGAAATGCTGGAAGCTGTTAGACGTGGCAAAGTTTCAATCCTGATTGATGATGCCGTCACCGGCGCGGGCGATGGGTATGCCATTGATTTTGCCCGTATCCTGATCAACCCCAAAGCCTCGGGAAACCGAAAAATTTCGGGTAAAGTAAGCGATAAAACCACTGGCAAACCGCTGGAAGGCGCAACGGTGTCGTCATCTGGAATTGTGAAGGCGATTACCACATCCGAAGGTGTTTATACCCTTACCGGCGTTCCGGGCGGGTTCAATTACGTAACGGCTTCGAAAACAGGCTATGCATCCTCAATGACCACCGTCGAAGTATCGGACAGCAAAGCAGGGACATTGAATTTCCAGCTTGAAGCCGTGGCTGAGCCTGTTATTACGGATACCGTTAAACCTGTTCCACAGGTTGTTTACGACAAAGTTGATGACTGGAAAAAGAAACGGGTGATCATGAAAAACACACCTGATGCTGAGCTGATGGTAAGGGTGGGCGATATTGACAACATCAACAGCGGGTTCGCCCAGGGTTACAACCCTTTCTCCGGTGAACTGACCGAATGGAACGAATTTCCCTGGGAAGTTGACAAAACCGATCCCGAAGGAACTGACCGCATCATGGTGCCTTCATCCTATAAATACGGATCCGAAGCATGGACCGATGGCTATACCGAAACATCGCTACGTCCCGGCAATCTTCCGAAACCGGTGACACTCGAATTTCAGCCTGTTGACATTACCATTAATTCCGCTATTTTACAGGCTTTTATTAACGATATCCAATCGGTTTCGTCTGAAAGCCTTTTCACTGCTAAATTGGACGGCGTGATGTCGGTTGGACTTTCGAAACTGATTAACGAAACCGATATGACCGGGCCGGTAGGTAAAATGGTGAGCTACCGGCTTACCCCCGAAGAGGTGGGAAAACTGAAAGACGGCAAGTTTAAAATCCTGATTGACGATGCTACCACCGGCATAGGCGATGGGTTTGCCATTGATTTTGTGCGCATTCTCATCAACCCGAAACCTCATGTTAAAGCTTCAAAATAAAATAAAATAAAACAGAAAACAATGTTAGGTTCTGAAGCAGAAGTGATGAAACTGGTAAGAAATAACACGGCTTTTCTCTTAGTATCTGAACTGATTGCCAGAACAAATTGCCGGTTTGATAAAATCAATAAGTCTTACCGGCAATTTGAAAAGATTCTAATATGCGGGCATAGCTTGTGATACTATTTTCCGATCACAATTGAAAATCATTAGAATCCGTGCCTTTTGACTAATTGAATGTATCCTTTTGTGACCTTAAAACATATTCTACGGGTTGCAAATAATAATTCATTGCCAGCAAATACTCAATGAAAGCGGGCGAATAATAATTTAAATTGAGTATTGGGATGAAAGCAAGAAAAAATAATGGAAATGCTATTGCATTTGCCTGTTTCTGGTATTAATTTTACAGACAGGTTTTTACGAATGGTTATTGGCCTTATCGAAACCGTGAGTGCATGCAGTATATAGTCTGAATTATTGTGCAAGCACCCCTCTTATCCCTAATCCTGATCTTCCATTCCTTTCAAAGTCGGATTTTGATTATAAATTCATAATACGAATATTGTATGTTTTAATAAATTTCTCAAACACCATCAAACCAATCGTTATGAAAACAAAATTAAGAAGCTTTACAGCTAAGATGTTATACATTGCCTGTATAACATTGTTTACCAGCAGTTTGTCTGCCCAGTTTTCTGGCGGAACAGGAACTCAATTGGATCCCTATCAGGTTGCAACTGCAAATGACCTTAATAATGTCAGAAATTATCTGGGATCGCATTTTATACAAACGGCGAACATTGAATTGGATGTTTCACCTTACAATGAAGGAGGTGGCTGGGTTCCAATCGGCAATAGTTCATCCAAATTTACTGGTAGCTACAATGGACAGAACTATAGCATTGCCAACATATTCATCAACCAGCCGGCTACTGATTACATCGGCTTGTTTGGATTTATTACCGGAACAGCAGAATTAATGAACCTTGGTATTATTGAAGCTAACATAACAGGTAAAAATTATGTGGGCGTCATCGTTGGTTACAATGAAGGCACGATAAGCAGAAGTTACTCTGCCGGTATTCTATCTGCCAATCAACAAGCTGGCGGGATCGCGGGGTATAATAATGGAAATACAGCATCCAGGGTAGGTTTGTTAATCAACAGTTATTCATTAGCTTATGTTTCTGCTACAGGTGCAACTGGTCGTGCAGGAGGCCTGGTTGGTGAAAACTATTATGCAACAATTACAAACTCTTATGCATCCGGGGGTGTTTCAGGCAATAATTCAGGGGGACTGGTTGGAGATAATAACAATGGCAGTTACAATGGTAGCTTTTGGAATTCAGAAACATCTGCCAAGTTATCCAGCGCTGGCGGAACCGGCATCACGATGGCTGAAATGAAAACCGTTTCAACATTCACCAATGCCGGTTGGGATTTTGGAACCATTTGGTCAATTACTGAAGGGATATCCTATCCTAAATTACAAGCCAATCCACAATCGCCCGAACCTGGTCCCAGGCCATTTTATATCAACACGATCCAGGATATGGATAACATCAGGAATTTGCTGCACGGACATTATATCCTTACCAAAAACCTCGATTTCAATGATGGTAATAGCTATGCCCAGATCAATGATTGGCAAGCCTATAAAACCGCGATGACTTCAGGCACTGGTTTCGATCCTTTGAGCAACTCCACAGGTAAATTTATCGGGCTTTTTGATGGAGGCGGGTATGCAATAGGCAATTTGTTCATAAACAGACCTTCTACTGACTACATTGGAATTTTCGGATTCTTAGGTGGCGCAGGTAAAATAAGAAGAATTGGAGTTGAGAGTGTAAATGTTACAGGCAACAACTATGTAAGCGCTTTGGTAGGGTATAATGAAGGCACTATCGCAACAAGCTATTCAACTGGTATTGTCACTGCGAGCAATCGGGCTGGAGGAATAGCAGGATACAATAATGGGAACACCGAAATCCGTGTCGGATTGGTAATAAATTGCTATTCACTGGCTTATATAGCTGCTACAGGTGCAACTGGCCGATCGGGAGGCCTGGTTGGTGAAAATTATTATGCCACTATTACAAATGCTTATGCATCCGGGGGTGTCTCAGGCGTTAATTCAGGAGGATTGGCTGGGTACAATATTAATGGGTTCTATAACAATAGCTTCTGGAATACCGAAACCTCTGCACAATTAACAAGTGCAGGCGGCAACGGAATTACAATGGCACAGATGATGACAAGCTCCACTTATACAGATGCCGGTTGGGATTTTGCTAATACCTGGTCAATCACAAACGAAGTAACATATCCGTGGTTAAAAGACAGCCAGCCAGTTCCCTTACCTGGACCTAATCCCTTTCCAATAAACACAATACAGGATCTCAATAATACCAGGACTTTTCTTCACGGGCATTACAGACTGATGAATAATCTTGATTTTAATGAGAATGCCAGCTACACTCAAATTGAAGGATGGGAGGATTTTAAGACTTCAATGACCACAGGTTTGGGGTTCGAGCCAATCGGAAATTCTACCAACAGGTTTATCGGGTTTTTTGATGGTAACGGTAAAGTCATTGCTAACCTATATGTGAACCGGCCTGCTGCAGATTATGTAGGTTTATTCGGATATATAGGAGGGGCAGGCGGTATAAGACAAGTTGGGATGAAACAGATAAATATCGTCGGACATAATTATATAGGATCATTTGCCGGTCAAAGCCTCGGAAAAATCGCAACAAGCTATACAGCCGGCAATCTGCAAGGCAACCTTTATGTAGGTGGGTTCGCCGGCAGACTCGACGGAAATATCACACCAGGTCTGGTAGTAAACAGCTATTCACTTACCAATGTATCAGGAAGCCAGCGTGTGGGAGGTGCAATTGGATGGAATTATTATGCAACAATCACCAATTGCTACGTTGCCGGTGGTGTAAACGGTGCTTCAAACTATGGCGGACTGGTGGGCTATAACAATGCAGGAGAGGTCCTAAATAGCTTCTGGAATATTGAATCAACCGGTCAGAGCTCAAGCCTGGGTGGAACCGGAATTTTGACCGGAGAAATGATGCAGGCGTCAACATTCACAAATGCCGGATGGGATTTCACAGATGTATGGTCCATACAGGAAAATGAGTCTTATCCCTGGTTAAGACAAAATATACAAATACCCTTTCCTGCTCCTATACCCATTGAAATTTATACCATTCAGGATTTAGATAATGTGCGAAACTTATTGCACGGCCACTATAAACTGATGAATGACCTTGATTTTAATGACAATGGTAGTTATGCACAGCTTGCAGGTTGGGAAGCTTTTAAATTGAGCATGACAACCGGTGAAGGTTTTACGCCTATCGGGAATTTGAATGATAAATACACCGGGTTTTTTGACGGAAACGGACATGTTATCAGCAACCTTTATATCAACAGACCGACTACAAATTATATCGGACTCTTTGGATATTACCGGAGCGCAAGTAGTATCAGAAACCTTGGCCTTGTAGATATATTGATAACCGGACAGCACTATACCGGGGCATTCGCAGGTCAAAACGATGGCAATATAGTGGGTTGTTATGCAAGCGGACTGTTGAATGGAATAGACTATACCGGAGGCATTTCCGGTAAAATTGATGCCATTAATTCTCCAGGGGGCAATATCTTGAACAGCTATTCTTTTGTGTATATTGAAGGTGAAGCACGGGTAGGCGGGATTACCGGATGGAACTATTATGGATCCATTACAAATTGTTATGTTATTGGAGGAATAGTGGGTAGTTCATACGTTGGGGCATTGGTTGGTTACGCCAACGCAGGAAGCGTAACCGGAAGTTTTTGGAATATTGAATCCAGTGGTCAAAACACGAGTGCCGGTGATGGATACGGAAGCTTAACGTGGCAGATGATGATGAAATCAACTTTCCAGAGTTCGGGTTGGGATTTTGAAAATACCTGGGAAATCAATGAGGATGTATCCTACCCATGGCTGAGGCAAAACATCCAAACTCCCTATCCCGGTCCAACGCCTATTGAAATCTATACCATACAGGATCTGGACAATATGAGAAATTTTATGCATGGCCATTATAAGCTCATGACCGACCTTGATTTTAATGCCGATGCCAGTTATGCACAGGTTGAGGGCTGGGAGGCATATAAAGTAACTCTTACCACTGGCGAAGGGTTTGAACCAATTGGCAACACAGTGAACAAGTTCAGGGGCTTGTTTGACGGTGACGGGCACAAAATAAGCAACCTGTATATTAACCGGCCTTCTATGGAAAATGTAGGCTTATTCGGAGAGTATTATACTGCCGGGAACATCAGCAAGCTCGCATTGCTCAATGTAAACATTACAGGCAACAATAATACCGGAAGCCTGGTTGGTAAATGTTCCGGCAATCTTTTCAGTTGCTACGCAAATGGAATTGTTCAGGGTGCAAATTATGTTGGTGGCCTTGCAGGATTAATTAATAGCGTTAATAGTCCGGGTGGTAGTGTCCAAAACTGCTATTCGCTGGTTTCAGTTTCTGGTACTAACTACGCTGCAGGGCTTATAGGTTGGAACTATTACGGAGATATTCAAAATAGCTACGCCTCAGGTTCAGTAAGCAGTGCATCTAATCCGGGAGGATTGATTGGCAGAGCCAATGGAGGAACCGTCATTGACAGTTATTGGAATACAGAAACTTCGGGTCAGAGTAGTAGTGTAGGAGGCATTGGGAAAACCACAACACAAATGACTCATCCTTATGCAGACAATACATATTCAAGCTGGAATTTCATAAATATTTGGGCTGATGATGCCGGGAATACACAGAATAATGGTTATCCTTTTCTCGGCTTTCCGGAAGTTTATGATACACCTGACCTGATGCTTATGAGTGGCCAGAGCGATTGTTATGAATCAGAGCAGACTGTTACACTGGCTGGAGGTGGAACCGTAGTATTAATAAAAAGTGGCGCAAGTCTTGAAGTTGTAGCTGGCGCAAACGTACGGCTTCTTGACGGTACTGTTATTCAACCAGGCGCTTACTTTCATAGCTGGATTTCGGATGAACCGGGCTATTGCAGCAATACAAGGAGTTTATTGGCCACCGGCTATGATAAATCTGATGAAGATACTGATGCACAATCTGTTTTGGAAATGATTCGTATTTACCCAAACCCCTCTTTAGGCAATTTCAGTGCAGAACTCTTAGACAGTGAATCTTCCGGCAAAGTGCATCTGGAAATTTACAACATGATCGGAGAGAAAATCATAACAGTTGAATTACCCGAAACAAATAAGATTTTATTTGACCTGTCCGACAGAAAACCGGGTGTTTATTTGATAAGGATAACATCAGGAATCAATTCAATCATCACAAAACTGATCCTTCAATAGCTGGTAATTATAAGGTTTCCGCTAGTTAATACACCGCTGAAGCTTACAAAGGGTGTTATTGGTATTTCACTGCCAGCGCAGATTAAACTGTTAGCCAGCGATGGATTAACTTGATTAAATCAGGTGATTATTATCAATTGTTTTCATGCATTATTTCTTCCTGTTTGAGGTATTATATCTTCCGTTATGGAGCAATACTATTCTGACAGTAAGCAATATTTCCGATATTACTTTATTGACATCAGGGCTTTCAGAGAGTTAACTTTGTGAAGTATTAAAGGGGAACGATTAACCAAACCAAAATCATATGAAAAATCAAATTTACTATTGGGTATTGCCCACTAGCTTTATTGTCATTTTATTACTGATGATTTCAGTAAATAGTGCAATTGTGGCACAACAAAGCATGCAGCCACGCGATGTAATTCCCGGTTATGTTGGCTGGGCTGGCAATCCGGATACACTTACTGTTCATATTGATAGTACCTTCACAGAAGCAGAAAAAGATTCTGTGAGGGTAGGGATTCAAAGATGGAATGCTGCCGGCTGTGTGCCTGCGTTAAAAGAAGTTAGCTCTCCGCCGGCTAATGTTACTGTAACTGAAGGTAATCCTGGCGATGGGAATGCCGGAGTATATGCATGGGAAACCGATGCCGACGGTAAAGTAACCGGTGGCACAATCACTATTCGCAACAACCCGAATCCGGGTCTTGTGGAAACAGCGACCCATGAGCTTGGACATGCGTTGGGACTTGATGATGTTGATCAGGCTGCCAATCCGGGTGATGTAATGAAAGGCTCAGGACCGCCAAACGGAACAAATGGAAACTTATCTCAGCACGATAGCACTGAACTAAGGGCTGCTGTGGCGAGTATCACAGCACTTTCTGATCTTTCAGATAAGAAGAAGGTGGCCAATTTCCCAAATAAGGCTTCACTACCAGGGCAAAATAGTTTGATAGTTTTTCAGTTGGATGAAGTTTATCCCCCAACTACTGAAGCAAATGTGATGTCTCTGGAAGATCCTCTACTCACAGTTAACAATTTTTTCCTTAATGGAGATCAGCTGGTAGTAGATGTTTTCCTGCATCCTATGCATGGTTCCGGGAAATACTATCTTGATGTTCAGATATTTCCGCCTTTTCCTCAGCCCCCGGTATCATTTATCGGATTTCATTATGTACACCAGAATCCGGCTGATCCGGTGCCTTTCAATGCGCCCTGCAATATATTCCAGACACCTGATGGCAAGGTGCATGTTTATTGGCAAGGTTTGCATGATTATCCCTTTCCTAACCCACTCAGAGCCATGTTAACTGTAAATGGGGAAGCTCATTATCTGACCCGAGGTAATTTCGCCATTGATCTGCCTCCGGGTAATCATACTTTTATGTTGCAGGTTCACGATTATCAAGTGAATAGCAGTGTCTTTGTAACCACATTTGAGGTTGGTTCACCTACTGATTTTTTTAACCCGGGAAGTGAGCCTTTTATTGTATATGATATTTTGAAGTTTGGTGTGGATGGCGATTACCCGGAATTGCCTCCTGACTTCTTCAATCCGGGATCTGAGCCTTTTATCGGGGAAATAAAGCTCAAAGGTGCAAATTCAAACGGCTTGCAAGAACCCTCACATGATGTGCTGATCGAAAGACTTTCAGAAGTAGAATTTACTTATCCTTACCCATCTACCGCAACTATTCCCATAGAGATAGTTGAACTGCAACTGGTAAGCACACAACCTATTCAGGTTACATATGGAGGTAGTTGGACGGTTGATTCCTTTTTTGATGTATACTATTCTCTTTCATCTCCGGTTCCGGGAACCGCTGAAATCACGAAAGAAAACCTGCATGGAGGTTCTTATACCATGGAGTTTTCGCTTCACCCACTTATCCTTTTCGTGAATACAGTAAACCCGGACCATGTGGTGGTTTTTGATCCGGCCTTTCATGGATATCCAATGCTTGACTTTAGTTCAATAGCGCCTCATCCGTGGTCACATTCACCTATGCCAGGCACATTTGATCCCTCTTCAGAAGGCTTTCATGTTATGCAAACTCTGGCAGGTTCGAACCTTTACCTGAATTCCCTTCTTGCCCGGGATGATGATTTCGTAATGGAAATGAACGAGTTGGGAGAAGTTGTTGAGTCTGAAGGAAGTGGTTATAATAACGGGGAATGGTACTATTACCCGAATACCGATTGGTGGAATGTTTGGTTTTTTGATCATCCGGTTGATGATACAAGATACAAGGTAATTAATGGTTCAATCAACATTCAGACACGGGATATGAACCTGCCAGCTTACGCTGAAATAGTACTTAACTGGTCAACGCCTGCATGGCAGGGTTGGCCGGCAATACAAAGACCACCACTGCCTGGTGATGTAGCGGATCCCACACTCGAAGATCTTTACATAGTGCGCTCTGCCCCGATTTTTGTAGGTTCCATTTCAAATGATATGACATTTGCGATCGAAGATTTTATTATTGAAGGCTATAATCCGGAATGGATATCAATAGATATACGCGGTGCTAATTTTATATTGAATGGCTCATTGCAGCATAGCTGTTTCAAGAAACAAAACTCGCCTGTTCCGTCCCAACCTTCAGACTATGAACTCAGGGTAGGAGACTGGCTGGTAGCAGAACCATGGCACCAGTGGATTGATGGAAGTTTTGGTTCGGTGACACCCGTCCAGCTTCATGTGCATGATCCGGATGATCAGATTGAATTGGTTGAATTTGAGCATAACATTGACAATGACGGATGGGTAATGTTTGATTCAGATGATGATGGTGAGGAATGTACAGCTTCTCCGTATTTCGATTGCGATGAGATGGCTGATGGCTGGAGTGGTGAATTTGTGGCGCCTGTTCTTACCTCCAGTGTAATGGCTGAGTTCAGGGCTAAAGTAACGCTTGACAATGGGGAAGTGGTTTTTGTAGATTCATTTTTCGATGTGATGCTTGATATTAATCCACCTTCAGCCGTGTCCGTGAATGTTGAAGATCACCAGGTGCTTGAAGAAGATGAGTTTGAACTCCAGATCAATTCCAATGGAACAGTTATTGATTCGGTTGTGGTAATCGTTGAGAAAAAGCAAGAAGAATTTCAGAAAGGAATTGACACTTTAAGTCAGCGCAGATCATGGCGCACAGGATATAAGGAAGGTGGCGATAATCATTGCGTTCCCACTGCTGCGGCAGCCTGCCTAAAATATTTTGCTGACAGCGCCGGAGATGATTCTATTATGGATGGCCTCACACCCGACCAACTTGTTGATCTGTTGGCCGCTCTTGCACGAACAAACGTAGGAATCTGGGGAACGTACTATTCCAAAATTGCCTCTGCCTTGCGCGCCTGGATTGCATACACAGGCGGCAATTATACAGTTCGGGGCCCAATGGGCTATGACTGGAAAACCATGCGGAATGAACTTGAGCGTTCGCAGGATGTGTTGCAAGGCATTCGCTGGCCCGATGGCGGTGGTCACATGATGACCTTCAACTCAATAGTGAACAGACCTCTTGAGAACGGCAAGATGAAGATTGACTTTATGGACCCATGGACCGGTGAACTAGAGTATGGCGAACTGGATACGGTTACAGGACAGGTAACTGACTTTACCGGAGCAGGGCCTGAAGGTAGATTGGATTGGACGATCATAGTTTGCCCTAAAGAAACCAAGCGCCTGCCTGACGGCGGTCAGAAAAAAGCTGGTCCAAACCCCCCATCGATTCAGTTGAATTTCCCGAACCAAGGTTTACATTGGCTCAGAATTGAAATTCTCGATACAGACGGCAACAAATCCAGGAAGGACATCATCGTTGATCGCGTGTTCACTCAACAACAGATTGCAGGAACTGTACCTGCCGGGCAGGAAGATTGCCATGATGGCACTGATATAATCACAACAGGAGGAGATACCCCCTATGTGGTTGAAGATGGAGGCTCAGTCACGCTAGCCGCTAAAAAACGGGTTGAAGTCACTGATTATACACATTTCAAACAAGGTTCGTATGCGCATTTGTTTATTGCTGATGAAGCTTGTTTGCTTGAGCTGGAGAATAGTTTAATCAGAGAAGAAAACGAACTTGCCGGGGAATTTATGTTAGACGACTTGGCTAACGATCTTTTCTTTAATGTCTTCCCCAATCCTACTCCAGGCCTCTTCACTCTGGAAGTCAAAGATATTGATGAGCCAACAAAAATTGTAGCTGAAATTTACAATCTTCTTGGTGAAAGAATCCTGAAACAGGAATTGCCGGCAATGGAGCAATACCATTTCGATATTTCCGAACACCAGCCCGGCATTTACCTGATCCGCGTGATGATGGGTGATGAGGTAGGAGTGGAGAAGATTATCAAACAATAATTGATCGTTGTTGAGCCATTCCGTTAATAGTCTTGAAATATTGAATTTGAGATTATCCCGCCAGGATTTAAAATCCCTGGCGGGCTTCTTAATTCTAAGCTGTTCTGAAAAAATCCGCGGTACATTAACCACGTCAGTAACCACATCATTTGTCAATTAATTGCTATGCTTTTATTTCG
>JACZJK010000045.1 GCA_014860575.1 Bacteroidales bacterium | reverse complement strand
GTTGTTTCGTAAATTTCGGAAAATCGCTCTTCACTAATGGGTAAATTGATTAAATGTTTAGGGATTCAGAAGGTTACAGTGAGGCTTGTAATATGCTTTTTTATTTTGGTCGGGCAGAGATCAGTTAAAAACATCCATTGCATTATCAAGTTCTTCGTTTACGATTTTTGCATATACCTGGGTGGTTTTGATGGAGGCGTGGCCCATGAGCTTTGAAACGTACTCGATGCGCATGCCTTTGCGCAGTGCCCGGGTTGCCCAGGTGTGGCGGGAGGTGTATTAATTCATTAAAAAGAATATCCGATGCCGAGTTTGATCCAGGGTTCAAATACAAGGCCTTCATCTTCGTCGTTGTAAAGTACCGGAGCCAGGCCGATACTGAAGAACATTGACCTTTTTTGGAAGTTTTCAAACCTGTAGCTTATTGATGGAGAAAATCTCCTGTAAAAGTATTTCTCATCCTCTATATCATTGATTGTTACGCCAACCGCGAAGTTTAAACCGGTTTCCAGGTGGTGTTTTTTCCCAAGGAGATAATATACACCAAAAGGAAGGATGAAAGTGCCTGTAGCGGGTTCATCATTTACCGTGTAGGGCAGGTAGGAAAACCCTATCCTGCCCAGCATTTTATTGCTTTCATTGCCCCACACCATGCGTTCGTAGTTGAGCGATCCGATACCGGTAAGCGCGCCTATTTCCAGGGAAATGTGGTTTTTGTATATGCGGGATAAGCCCGTTTCATTTTGACCGGATACAATAGCTTGAATGCCAAGCATTAAAACCATTACCAGCGCAAATCTGATGGTTTGAAAAACAACTGTTTTGATTTTTGTTTTCATGTTGATGCTTTTTTTGATTAGATTACTTTTATAACTTCTTTGGTAGTCATCGTTTCATACACAAATATTATGATACTGATTTGTTGAAAAAAATTTCACAAGAGGTTTACCCCTGTACCCCAAAGTAATCAATTATTCAAATTTATCCTGAAGAATAGCATGGCTTGTGTTCGACAAGGTTAATCATCATTCTTGACGCAACGGACGCTGTACCCGAGCAGCTTAGTGGCGGCAACCCGATACACTACGCCGCCGCCGTGGTTCATGCGCTGAGCCCAAGCTGTCGAAGATGAACCCTCGGTGGAACTCCACCAGTAACCATAAATTGTAAAATCGTAGAAACTGCCATTATCGTACTTGCCGCCCGGAAGCGCAGAAAATCCACTTTCGTTGGTTGCACCAGTATTGGGTGTATACCAAAAAGGGTGACCATCAGGATTATTATAGGTATAATGTCCCACTTGTAATTTTTCACCTGTTCGGGTGCTTTTCAGTTTACTGCCGGCAACATAGATACCGCCCATGCAATTAACAAGTTGCTGCCATTCTGCATCGCTTGGCAAATGCCAACCGGACGGGCATATCCCCTGCACACCGCTGGGGTTGGAGTTGCTGCTGCTTTCCCCGTTCATTATTGTAGCCCAGTCATACAACCTGCCATATTCTGTGTGTTCTTGCCATTCATATTGTAAACAGCTTCCAAAATTTCCTTGATCAAGCGACCAATCTACGCAATATTTTTGTTGTGGCCACCAGTTATTTCCCATATCAACATCAAGGTTAAAGGTCATCCATATCTTCCCGCACAATTTGGTAGTATCGGCATAAGCAATAATTTCAAGGGGCGAGTTTTTGATGTGGTTGCTGTCGCAATCCAGTACATGGGCAAGCAAAATGCTTTCCGGATAATTGCCGGGGGTCCAGATCGTGTTCGCTATGCCATTGGCATCGGCATATACAACCAGTATGCTGTCAGGCGGGTTGTCGCCCACGCTGCATGTGCTTTGAGGAGTAAAAACCACCTTTGCTCCGGGCAAGGAAATACCCATGTTGCTGTGCACTTTTACCTGAACAGGTATTTGCCGCTCCTGAGGACGAGCACCCGGTTTATAAGTTTGTTGGTCTCCCATGGTAATTTCCAGACTATCAGGGAAATTATACTTAAGTGTATCGGTGCCCAGTAAAGTGTAAAAGTCAATAAATTCTTTACCAAAGACGCTGCCTTTGACCCCCAGTTTTCCTAGGCCCCAAATATCATTTTTGACAGCCCAACCGAAGGGAGGTGGCGGTAAAGATGTGCAGAGTAGTAATTCCTGGTTAAGCTTAATATCAAGATAAGGCCCCAG
Organism: Bacteroidales bacterium; assembly: GCA_014860575.1. Classification (NCBI taxonomy): domain Bacteria; kingdom Pseudomonadati; phylum Bacteroidota; class Bacteroidia; order Bacteroidales; species Bacteroidales bacterium. The sequence goes on along the minus strand of JACZJK010000045.1, from coordinate 3,732 downwards.
TATTTTATAAATATTAAATGATAGTTCAGGGCCTATTTCAAAGGTTTGCTTCAGGCCTCCGGTAATCTCATAGGAGTTTTCTATATCTGTCTCGCTCGAAAAATCATTCGTTATGCCCCAACTGCCATTACTGTATTCAATGTAATTAGAGGTGGTATTTGTTTGCTGGAAAGAAGGGGTTGCGTTCATCATAATTCCTGCTTCAGCGCCTGCCTTACCTTTCAGTGCAAACTCAATATCCAGGAGTACAGGCACGGCGCCAACAATCACCAGGTAATATAGAGTGTGTTCGTAAATCGTAAATTCCTTGTCCAGTAATGAAACTGTTGCATTAATATCCACACTCAGGCTTACTGATAATTCTTCCCTTGAATTGCTTGTGCCGAGTTTGAAATAATTAATATTACCAAGCCAACCACTTTTTCTGTCTACAACCAGGTTGGGCCTGTATGAATAATTTCCTTCGAGAACGATTGTAACCCCCATTGTATCAACAATTTCAACAGACTCAAAATTGAAATTAACCAATGCCGATCCACTTTTGCTTGTGCTGCGGTTCATGGTTACCCCCTTGGGCATAGAGGCTTTTTCGCCAATCAGGTAGTAATGAATCTCAGCATTTCTATACTTTTGGTTGCCTTTAAGTTCCTGCCGTGTAGGCATCCGGGTCAGGCGGTTGTAGCCTCCGTTCTTTGCAGCACTTAGTGTAGTGTCGAGGCTAAAAAACTCGCCAAAATTATAGGCGCCATATTCGGTAATGTCATCGAGGGCGGCCTGGGTAGTTTGCATGGTATGTATGGTATCGTTACCGGCAGTATTAATTGATACTGACTGAACCATACGCAAAAAACCACCAAGCTGAATTCCTACGAGCACGGTGGAGTCGGCAACCGCCGGCACAGGTGAACTGAAGCGGATAATATACTCTCCATCAGCAAGTTGCTCATTTGTGCTCAGGATGATATCGGTTGTATCTACCACTACAAAATTATCGAAATACTGATTGGTTACAAACTCTACTTCAAGGGTATCGCTGCTGCTGCCGCAGACGTTGCCAAGGGTCCACACCAGGATGTATGATTGGTTTTCCTGGCCTTGCAATTGCGCTGAAGGGCTTGCGGGATCAGATAGTGATGCGCCGGTTCCGGCAATAATGGCCCATTGCCCGGTTTCGCCCTCCTCCTGATTGGCTGCCAGCCATGCCTGGGTTCCGGTTACAATGCGATCGAGGCCGGCATTGGCCTTAGGAGGCACACGTACCAGGCTGATTTGCGAGAACTCGGGCGGGCAGTCCTGAAATTTTGCCACACAACGGTAATACATCGTTTCCGCAGGTAAAAATGTATACACTGTATCTAAGGCACCAGTAATGGTTTGCCATGTTTCCATGTCAACAGATTTTTCCCATCGCATGTCACCATACTGATAATTCCCTGCCATGAGGGTAATGGTATCAGCGCCGCATACTTCAATTATTTGTGAACTGGCTGCCCGGGCAACCCCAAGCAATAATATTAAAGAGATTAAATAACTGTAGATTATCGTTTTCATATGCTTTGATTTTATTACTATTTGTTTCTTTTGTGCCTTAACCGGCGCTGCGTACCTGTTTATATTGGCGCAGCCTTGCGGCTATCATGTTTATGTTATTATTGTTTGATTAATTTTTCTATTCCAATTTGAGCGCCATGCACCAAACGCACCAGATAAACACCAGGTTTACAACTTCTTAAACTCATTTCGTGCTTCTGGCCGGGTGGCAATTCCTGGCTGAGGGCCAGTTCGCCACGTATGTTGAAGATCTCAATACGGAGGATGTCGTGATTCTCCCGGCTATTGAGTTCTACGGTGAAGGCATCCGTGGCAGGATTGGGGTACAGCTTAAAGAAGGAAGCGGGTTTTTCCGGGTCAGCGGTTCCCTTTATGATTGTATCTTCTGGTTCAGCCTCTGCTTCAACAGGATCATTGACAACCAGGAAATGATTTTCCATTTCTCCGCAGAACGGACCACCAGGTGCAATGTATGCATGAAGATACCCACCGGATTCAACCTGCGTTCCGTATTGCATTACAATTTTTTCACCGGCAATCAGGGTTACGGCTCCTCCATTTAAAACAATGAAATGGCCTCCGTCGCCGGCAGTGTGTATGGTTTGCGTAGCATCGAGGCACAGGATTTCATCAGGTTGCACCATCAAGTTGGTATAATGCTTATCGGGCTGAATACAGAATGGGCCGCCGGGTGCAATGTAAGCATGCATATGGCCGCCATGGAAAACCTTTGTGCCAGGAAGCATTACGATTTTTTCGCCGGCAATCAGTGTTGCGGCGCCACCGTTTTCAACAATGAAATGGCCTCCATTGCCGGCAGTGTAAATGGTTTGGGTTGCATTAAAGCATTGTGTATCGTTTGGCTGAACCAAATGATCGTCAAGTTCAGAAACTGCCGGTATGGATGTTCCTTCCACCTGAAAATATGCAATAAGGCTTCGGTGGTTTACAGCAGGGAATGAATAAGCAGCACCGGCAGGCTCGCTTGCACCCATCACTATATTGTCATCTTCTTTCCAATGCTGAAATTCATACCCGTTTGCCGGTGTAGCGAGAAGATTTACGGTTTGAAAATGCTCATATTCGCCTCCTCCGCTGACAGCGCCCCATTCTGGCGGACTGGCGGCAACTTCGATGGTGTAAAAAGTACTATCGGCACAGGGATTGGGCAATATCAAGGTAATTACCTGCGAACCCCTGCCCGACATTCCTGTCGTTCTGTCCTTTGCATCCGTTGCCACATGCCGGACAGTGCATTGTTTACCAGGCAAAGAGTTCTCCAATGCTACCCCCTGGCGAGGATTGCTGCCTGATCCATCGCCTGCGGGGGGCGGGATTGCTGTTTGCGCTATACTCAAGGCAGTTAGCAGCCATGTGGTCGTTAACAGTAATAATGTTTTCATACGCAATCGGTTTTTTTCTGAAACATGTGGGTTTGTGGGTAAAAATCTGAAAACTAAAAATACTTTTTCGGAGGTTTGGGATATTTCGCATTCTGACAGCGCACAGGGGGGCAGCATTTTTGGTATAAGCTAAAGATTTGGAAAAGCACAACCCCACAAAGCAAAATGATTTTGCTTCAGAGAAGGGTAGCACGAAAAGGATTGTCCGCAATATGGCAACCCCGATTTTCATCTGAATCATACAGATAATAATCAATAAATGAATGGACTATGGCTGAAAGGCAGTCGAACAAGACATACAGAAATCCGAACGTAAAGCCAATGTTCAGGCTGTATTTCGCTGTGTAAAGCTAAATTTAAAAAGAATAGGAAAATCACTTGTTTTATGACTAAACCTGCCAAGGAAAGAGACCAAATCTTCTTATTCACGGCAAAGAAATATGTAATGCTTTGACTTTCAATAAAATTCAGAACTCAAATTGGTGTTTAGAGTCTATTAAATTCATGATTTATTTTTTTGAGAAAATGAAATTTAGAATGATTTTAAATAAAAGTGGTGGTCGTTTGTGGCATCTATTAAAAATTTGGTGAGGAATGAATTATTTTTACTTGGATAAAAATACCGGCTCCTGCTGCAGTTGTTTCGTAAATTTCGGAAAATCGCTCTTCACTAATGGGTAAATTGATTAAATGTTTAGGGATTCAGAAGGTTACAGTGAGGCTTGTAATATGCTTTTTTATTTTGGTCGGGCAGAGATCAGTTAAAAACATCCATTGC
>JACZJK010000044.1 GCA_014860575.1 Bacteroidales bacterium | reverse complement strand
GAATGTCGGAACAGTTACTTCAATTGGCCTTGCCTTGCCAAATATTTTCAGCGTTTCGGGCACTCCTGTCACAGGTTCAGGAACAATTTCAGCCAATTTGGTAACCCAGAACGCGAATCTTGTTTTAGCATCACCAAACGGGACCACTGGAACACCCTCATTCAGGGCTTTGCTTGCCTCAGACATTCCCGATCTGAACTGGAGTAAAATCACAACCGGCAAACCGACAACAACCAGCGGTTATGGAATTACTGATGCTGTTACAACTTCAGGCAACCAAACCATTGGTGGGACAAAGAGTTTTTCAAGCGCAATTGTTGCCGATGCAGGAGTGAATGCCGGAAACAGCCGGATCACAAATATGGCCAATCCTGTAAATAACCAGGATGCTGTTACCAAAGCATATTTTGACAGTAACAAAATTCAAAATGGAACCTCTGCCGGCCAAATGCTTTATTGGAATGGCACTGATTGGATGGTGATACCACCCGGCACCAATGGTCAATCCCTTGTTTACTGCAACGGAGTCCCTTCCTGGGGTGGATGTATTCCTGAAGTTGCAACCTCAGAAATCACAAATAATACTGGAATAACAGCTACAGGTGGTGGAAATGTGCTTCAGGATGGTGGGCAGCCTGTTACTCAACGGGGTGTTTGTTGGGGGTTAACGCAAAACCCAACTATCACCAACAATGTAGGCATGACCATTGATGGCGCCGGAGTCGGAACATTTACCAGCAGCCTTACCGGACTTTCGGTTCTTACCACCTATTATGTAAGAGCTTATGCGATAAATGAAATTGGCGTTTCATACGGTGACCAGGTGCAGTTTACTACACCTGAATGGACCTGCGGATTAAGCGCTATAGGCGATGCAGATGGGAATGTTTACAACACAGTGGTGATTGGCACCCAGTGTTGGATGAGCCAAAACCTGAATATCGGCCAGCAGGTCTCGGTAGTTCCCAGCGACAATGGTATTATTGAGAAATACTGTATGCAGAATTTAAGTACGAATTGTGATGAATATGGAGCACTATATTCTTGGAACGAGCTCATGAACTATACTACGTCTGAAGGAACACAGGGGATTTGCCCCACAGGCTGGCATATTCCGGCTAAGGCTGAATTTGAGGCGCTTACTACTCTTCTTGGAGGCACAACAGTTGCCGGGGGAAAGATGAAGGAAATCGGAAATATTCATTGGAATAGTAATGTAGGAGCTACAAATGAAAGCGGATTTACTGCTTATGGTGGTGGATATTATAATTCTTTGTTTATAGGTTTTAAATCAACTGCAAATTTTGCAACATCAACAGGCTCAGGATCAGATTTCTTCCATACAAGATTATATAACTCTTCGGCTACACATGATTTGCTTACAATCAGCAAAGCAGCATTTGTTTCAGTAAGGTGTGTAAAGGATTGATCCAAGACACCTTAAAATTTCTTTCAGTTACGGTTAACAGTTACCTGTTTGCGGGGCCTGTAAACACTGAGTTTTCTTCGAAGAACTGCACTTCAGACCTTATCACTTTTCGATTCTGTAAAGGATGAATCCTATGTACGAGAGTTGGTTAATTATATACATTGCATGCTTAATAATATAAACTTTTAGTTTGCAATGTTTTGATAACCAAAACTATTCATGAATTGTTTATTATACTTGAGACGGTTTACCTTCCTTATTATCATGTTTGGATTTGGTGCAAACTTAATGAGGCCGACGAAATTCTTGTGATTTATTTAGCATTGGTATTAAACTAAAATTATGGAGTCTAAATTCTCTCAGCCGTGTAAAAATATTTTTTATTTAGGTAAAGAAATCAATGTTTATTAATAGAGCTTTCCCCTTATCCTGGCTCCGCCTCACAATAACAGTTTTAGTCTAAAACACAAACTTACCATTCCCTTAAAGACTTGATTTCTCATTGCGATGGAGTATTGCAGTTCACAACCTCCCTATGGCCATTGGGTTGTCAAAGGTTAACTGTTCCACTAAAAGACTATTCTCTCAAAAATTCAAATTGGTAAAATCCCTTTTTGGAGATAGAATACTATCAAGGAATTAGTATGCATAAATATACATTGCCAAACTCTGACCAGAGCTTTTGTTATTAGCGGGTTCCATTGATTCGATGCAGTGTGGGCAAGAGATTGTTGCTGGTTATGCAAATGTAGATTATTAAAAATTTTTTTAAAAGTTAGGCCACATTAAAAGTTAATATATCTTTACGCTTTGAGTTCATGATATTTTCTTATAGTGAATTCAATATTACGAGAGGACATTTCTTTTTCATTCAAGGTAAAAACTCATGCATCCGCCATTGGAAGGCTTCTTTGGAGATAAAACTTTTTCCTTGAAATTAGTTTTGTTCGATATCATGCTGAGATATTTATTATCCGGAATGATTATTTTTTTTATTTAGGTAGTACCTTTTGAGTATAGCCGGATTAATTCGCAAAAGGATGGGGGAGATCCTTTAAGCTAATCTTAATATGAGTTCAGACCTGCAGAGTGGGTCTGACCCATCTGTTTGAAAATTCATTCTAAACTAATAATTAATTAAATTATGAACCCTTTCAACTACCGTTTAGTAAAAAGAATGCGTGGGCTGATTATGTTTGCCCTGCTCTTACTCACAGTTTCATTACTGGCTCAGGCACCGCAGGCCTTTAAATATCAGGCTGTTGTCCGCGATTTGTTAGGCAATCCGATTGTTGAATCAAATGTTAGTGTTCGCATTGGTGTTGTACCAGTTGCGCCCGAAAATCCTGAAGTGTATCGTGAAGTGCACAATGTTGTTACCAGTGCCGGCGGATTGATCACCCTTGATATCGGATCTGGAAACGCCGATATCGGATCGTTCGGACTTATTTCTTGGGGACTTGGCGACTACTTTGTTAAAGTTGAGGTAGACATTGCCGGAGGCAATAATTTTGTTTTAATAGGAACCTCTCAGCTACTTTCAGTGCCTTATGCCATTTATGCAAAAGAAGCCGGAGGCCCGCCTGCCTATACCTGGGCTCAGCTTCAGGAGTATCTTCAGAACAGGACTACCGGAGCTACTCCTGGAATGATGGTATATGTATCTGATGAAGGGAAGATGGTTTATTTTAATGGTGAACAATGGGTAACTACAGGAGAACAGTGCTTTCCACCTCCTTCATCGGCCAATGCAGGTCTTGATCAGGTTGATGTTGCAGGTACCAGTACCTCTCTTGAAGCTGAATCCCCTAATCATGGAACTGGTTTGTGGAGTATTATCAGCCAGGACAATGGAGTGATTGTTAGTTTATCCGATTATACAGATCCAAACGCGCTGCTCGTTTCAACAGGTGGTAATTTTGTTCTGCAATGGACCGTAACCAACGAATGTGGCGAAACATTTGATCAGGTTTATATTAGTTTCTGCCCACCCAATACCATTGCCAATGCAGGTGTGGATCAAACAGGGCTTATTGGTGCTTCAACACAATTATCAGCCAATATACCTGAGGTAGGAAATTCTGGCATATGGTCTGTTTCTGGAGGAGTAGGTGGAAGTTTTAACGATATCTTCGATCCGCTTACTACATTCAATGGAATACCGGGAACGACATACCAACTGAGATGGACCATTTCAACCGGTTGCGGCTCCAATTATGACGAAGTAGAAATCAATTTCTGTTATACTTTAACATTAGCTTCTGCTGGTTCAGATGAGCCAGGTGTTCTTGGTACTTCAATCACCCTGGCCGGTAATCAGCCTGGGAGTGGCAATACAGGAAATTGGACAATCACTTCCGGCGTAGGCGGTCAAATTGTTAACCCTGCACTGTATAATGGTGTATTTACCGGCTTACCTAACGAAACTTATGTCTTGAAATGGACAATTAGCTCTGATTGTGAAGAATCCTTCGATGAAGTTACAATATATTTCTGTCCGATCCTTACTGAGGCTGATGCTGGTGAGGACCAAACCGATATTGATGGCACAAGCACTCAGCTTGCTGCAAATATACCGGGAATAGGAAACACAGGTTTATGGACTATCGAATCAAGCATGGGAACTCTAAGTTCAGGAGATGGATTTGCTGACCCAACCAACCCACAAACGCTGTTTGATGGAACGGCTGGCGCAACTTATATCTTACGTTGGTCTATCACAACGCTATGTGATCAGTTTTCTTTTGATGAGGTTACAATCAGTTTCTGCCCCGATTTGGTTTTGGCTGCCGTAGGTCCGGATGTTGAAAATGTTTGTGGTAATTATATTTTACAAGGAAATGATATGGGCGAAGGCAATGATGCTATATGGGCAATCATAAGCGGAACAGGAGGCCAGATGACAAATCCCGGTAATCCTGATGCCATACTTGCCGGACTTCCGGGTGAGGAGTATGTGCTGGTTTATACTATCAGCAATGCCTGCGGCTCAAGTTCTGATACTGTTTCTGTAACTTTTGAACAACTGCCTTCTCAGGCCAACGCCGGAAATGACCAGGAAAATATTGATGATGTATCAACCTACCTTGAGGCAAATATACCAGGATATGGCAGTGGTGTGTGGACGATTGTTTCAGGCAATGGCGGCTCTTTTGCAGAATCCACAAATCCTCTGACCCAATTTTTTGGACAACCGAATGAAACCTATGTTTTAGCATGGACCATTTCCAATTTGTGTAATCAATCGTTTTCTGATGAAGTTACTATCAGCTTCTGTCCAACACTTATTCAAGCTTCCGCCGGACCAGATGCACTTAACGCATGTATTCCTCACACCCTGGAAGCAAACAACCCAGGTTCAGGCAATACCGGACTATGGTCTGTTTTATCAGGAACCGGGAGTTCGTTCTCAGATATTAATGATCCTAACTCTACTTTAAGTGGAGTACCCGGATCAACATACCAACTTGTATGGACAATCTCTAATGCATGTGGTGCAACATCAGACACTCTGATAATAACTTTTGGATTATATCCTGCAATTGCAAACGCAGGGCCAGATCAGCTTAATGTTGAAGGTAGTACTGTAACGCTGGCAGGTAATACCTGCACTACCGGTGGTATAGGCCAATGGAGTATCGCATCAGGTGACGGTGGTGTATTCGTAGATATTTACGATCCCTCTACAGAATTTACTGGTGTACCCAATGGTCAGGTGTATGAATTGGTATGGACCATAAGCACTGTGTGCTACTCAAGCAGTGATACTGTGAAGGTAAGTTTTGTACCCGTATTTATTTGTGGAGAGGACCTGCTTGATGAGAGAGATAATAAGGTTTATTCAACTGTTCAGATTGAAAATAAATGCTGGATGGCTAAGAACCTAAACGTTGGTAATCAGATATACACCAGCCCCAGTAACAATGGTATTATTGAAAAATTCTGCATGGCCAATGAACCTACTAATTGCGATGTATATGGAGGACTCTATTCCTGGGATGAGTTAATGAATTATGTGCCTACTGAGGGTTCACAAGGTATATGTCCTGCTGGCTGGCGCGTGCCGACTAAAACAGAATTCGAGACACTTGCAACTGCCCTTGGTGGATCAACTGCTGCAGGTGGAAAGATGAAGGAAGAAGGCAATGCCCATTGGAATAATAATACTGCTGCAACAAACGAAAGTGGATTTACAGCTTTTGGTGGCGGTTTCCATAACGGTTTCTTTATTGGATTTAAGTCAACCGGAAACTTTGCAACATCAACCCCTTCCGCTTCAAATTACTTCCATGTTCGTTTATACAATTCCTCTGCAACGTTTGATATGCTGACAATTGCAAAATCTGCCTATACATCTGTCAGATGCGTGAAGGACTAGTAAGTTTTGACCTATTAGTCACATGCCAGCAATTACAACTTGATAAATATTTAACAACTATAAATCTAACTAAATGAAAGCACCAGGTTTGATTCTAATAAGTTTCTTGTTTTCGCTGGTTTGCTGGTCACAGGAGGTGGTGCAGGATGTTATATCAACCAGTGGAGGGGAGTTCTCAGGAACAACTCTACGACTTGACTGGACTATTGGCGAAATTAGCACAGAAACTCTTAACAATGGCTCATTTCTTCTATCGCAAGGTTTTCATCAGGGTTATGATGTCACTACTAAAGAACCTCCAACAGTTATTACTTCTGAGCCTGTAATCCTTGAACCAACATTGGTAATTGTTGGCGGAAATGTAACTTACAATGGCGGGGTTGCGGTCACTGAGCGTGGTATTTTTTGGGGAACTGAACCCAATCCCCTTATTTCGGGAACCCAGGTATTGCTGGGTTCAGGCTCAGGGTTGTTTTCTTATGCGCTTGATGCACTGAATCCCGCGACAAATTATTTTGTAATTGCATACGCTGTTAATAGCGAAGGGGTTTCCTATGGTGATGAATTGAGTTTCTGCACAGTATTACTACCTAAAGTCACAACTTCGACGGTTGTTGAAATTACAGATATATCAGCAGTTGTTGGTGGTGAAATAACCTGCAATGGGGGTGATACGGTCAGTTATCGGGGAGTTTACTGGGGTCTTTATCCTGAACCCGAGCTAACTGGATCCCGTATTGAAATAGGTGACGGAGTTGGAACATTTACCCAGTTGTTACAACCTCTAGACCCGCAAACAATTTATTTTGTAAAAGCTTTTGCAACAAATGAGATAGGGACTGCCTATGGAGAAGAAGTGATGTTTACAACACTTGCACTGCCTGTGGTTATTACTTCTGAAGCTATCGGGATTAACAATGAGACAGCTTTGGTAGGGGGTGAAGTAATTTTTGATGGCGGCGATAATATCACTGACAGGGGTATATTTTGGGGTACTAGCCCGGATCCTGATGTTACTGGAGATATTTTTTCAATTGGTATAGGAATAGGCGTTTTCGAAGGAATGCTTACTTCCCTCGAGCCTGCTACATTGTATTATGTTAAGGCTTATGCAACCAACAGTATTGGTACTGCCATAGGAAGTGAAATAGTATTTACTACTTTATCCCTACCCCAGGTAAATACGGTTGATCCGTCTGAAATTACTTATCATTCTGCCTATATTGGTGGGGAGGTCACATCTGACGGTCTCTCAGTAGTAACTGATCGGGGAGTTTATTGGGGAATAGATCCAGATCCTGAGATTTCCGGAACGCAGTTTTCAATCGGAAGTGGAATTGGCGAATTTGGTGCGGTTTTGGAGAATCTTAATCCATCAACTTTATACTTTTACAAAGCATATGCTACGAACGCAATAGGTACATCATTGGGCACACAGATGATTTTCGAGACTTTGCCTGACCAGGGTGGGATCCCAGAATACTTAGTACTGGCAGATGTCACAATCAATTCAACATCAGATACATGTTTATCAGCTACTGAAACAATTACAGTCGCTGGAAATGGGAGCATTGTTGAAGTATTGAATGGTGGATATCTTCAACTTATTGCAGGTAAGTCAATTGTGCTAAAGGATGGATTCAGTGTTTATTCTGGTGGTGGTTTTCATGCCTATATTGATTCTGAAGGAAACTATTGCCTCAATGCTAAAAGTATTATTACAACTTCAACTGAAGGAGAACTACTAGATTTTCAGAATCCTGCGTACGGTGATCAGATATCCTTTTTCAGCGCTTATCCTAATCCAACGTTGGGCGTATTTTCTATCCGTTTAACTGTTGCCATTGAATCAGCGGTAAAAGCTGAGGTTTATAGTATGCTGGGCGAACTTTTATTAACAAATGAGTATTATGGAGAACAGCAGTTTGAAATGGATTTAAGCGATCGGCCCAAAGGTATCTACATTATTCGCGTACTATGCGGCGATCAGTTTGGTACTGAAAAGATGATCAGGAAGTAGATAGAATAGTATTATATTTTACTACAAGACTAGAAAGCTGGGCAGTTCGATTAATTTACAGTTCTTTTAAATACAATTGTTCTAAAAGCATAAGCGGCACTTGCACAATGCATTGGTAATCTATCCGTATAGCTAGAAAGACTTCATCAGACTATGACTTTATTCAAACCAGTTCGGATTCCTGAATCCGTACTGGTTTTCTTTTTGGTCTTGCAAGACTGGCTTGCTTTCACTTGGGCCATGTTATACCTTTGCACCATGAACCGGATTATATCAGGGATTCTAGTTTGTGATCATTTAGTTTACTGTGTTTCTGGAAAATTTTCAGGATTGTTTCATTTTAGTATTAACCGTAGCTAAGTTGTTCTAAAATGATTTGGTTTTTTAACAAAGATTTAACAAACACTTGCTGGAAATTGTAGTTTATTTGCATGGTGAATCAAAAGAACCCGGATTGAACAGTAGTAATTTGGTCAAAGTAAAAATAAAATTTAGCCAGATCATTGATTTTGGCTCTTCAACGTTGTATATTTGTTCTTTATTTTTAAAAACAGGCTTCACTTAAAATCAATATATAATCCGATTTTTTTGTTTAACAAACCAATAATTATTGTTTCACTAATCTAAAATGTTATGAAAATGAGAAAATTACTGTTATTCACGTTCACTGTGGCATTATTAAGTTTGCTAAGTGTGAACACGTTCGCCCAATGGGGTAAAACAGTCGAGGTAGCTAACGATGAGGAATTGTCGGTTGCCATGACCGATGACCTTGTTGAGACTATGCTACTTGCACCCGGAAATTACGCGCTTCTACCTATTGAAGCCGGTCAGGACAGCAAAGTAATCAAAGCTCAGGCTGGCGATCGCGCTACCTGTCTTTATTTTATTCAAACTCAATCGGTATGTATTGGGTTGCCAATTCCTATTGTAGCGTTCACTAACTTTGCTGATGAATGTCCTACAATTGGAGTTTGGTCGCTTGAATCATCTCCTTTGGGATCAACCGTGGTTATTGCTTCCCCACCAGACGAAATCACAACAGCCAGCGCTGATTTACCCGGCCGTTATGTTTTTCGTTATACTTGGGACAATGGCAACTATGTTGAAGGTGACTATTATGTAATCGAAAAGCCCCTTCTCGAAGTTACCGAAGTTGACGATACTTGTGAAGACGAATGCTTTGAGTTTGTTGTAACGCTCACCAGAGACATCAACTTGCCTCCGCAATCACAAGCTCTGCCTCCATACGACCTCACTTATGAGATCAATGGTGGTGGCGTAATTGCTTTCCAAATTTTGTTAGCTGACCTTATCGCTCCTGGTGTATATCAGAAAACACTGGAGTTCTGTGATTATGAATGTGGTGATTACCAATTTGTTTTCACTTATCTGCAAGCCAATAATAACAATTGTGGCGGTGATGAAGTAATTCGCAATGTTGAAGTTTATGATATTCCTTATTTATATGTGCAGGACGACGATGAAATTTGCGGTCTCGTGTATGATCTGGAAGCAAGTTATGAAGTAGAATGCGATTATCCTGCAGTAGCAGCCTGGTCGTTTGTAAGTGGACCTGGCACTGCTGATTTTGATGGCAGTGAAGTTACTGTATCAGTTTGTGGAGATTATACCTTCTTATATACTGTAACAAATGGACCTTGTGAAGCTGCAACAACTGTTAACATCAACTTCTATGATGAACCAATGATTGACCTTCAGGACGATGATGAAGTTTGCGGCCTCGAATATGACCTTGATGTAACATGGAGTGTAGATTGTGCATATCCACAATTATATTACGGTTGGAGTCAATTATCTGGACCGGGAGTTAGCGAGTTTGATGGTAATTCAGTAACTGTTGATCTTTGCGGATCTTACACTTTCGAATTTTTCGTAAACAACGGCCCTTGTTATGCAGCCTCACAGGTAACTATCGATTTTTATGATACACCACAGATTTATGCAGGCGAAGACGATGATGTTTGCGGATTAGAATATACATTAATGCCCTGGTCAGAATATTCATGCGAACATCCTGACTATATGGAAGGTTGGAGTCAAGTATCAGGACCTGGCACGGCAGTTTTCACTGGCAACGATGTTGTTGTTGATCTTTGTGGTGACTATACCTTCCTATTTACTGTAACAAACGGTCCTTGCGGCCCTGTAACTGACTTGGTTGCTATTAGCTTCTACGACGAACCTGTTGTTGATGCCGGTCCTGATCAGGAAGTTTGCGGTGTAAGCACTGAACTTGAAGCATCATGGACTGCCGATTGCGCTCATCCGGATTCTTACGGAGTTTGGACTGTTAAAACCCCAGGACCTTGTGCTGTTGTTTTCGATGATGAAAATGATCCTGAAACCATGGTCACTGTTGGTTGCTGCGGAGAGTATGAATTGCTATGGACAGTATATAATAATGATTGCGAACCGGTTAGCGATCCTGTTTGGATAAAATTCTACGATACTCCTGAAGTTTATGCAGGTCCAAATGATGAAATTTGCGGACTCGTATATGAACTCATGCCCGAAGTTGATCTTGACTGTGAACATCCAGATTATACGGCAGAGTGGAGCCTCGTTGATGGTCCAGGAACTGCTGGGTTTGTAGGTGATGTTGTTACCGTTTCAGACTGTGGTGAATATGAGTTCCTATACACTGTTACCAACGGTCCATGTGAACCTGTAACATCAACCGTAACCATTAACTTCTACGATATTCCTGTAGTTGATGCCGGAGAAGATGATGAAGTTTGTGGACTTACCTATCCACTTATGGGCAGCGCTTCAGTAATCTGCGAACATCCTGATTTTGCAACAGGTTGGTTCCTTGAATCAGGTCCTGGTACCGCAACATTCGTGAATGGTTCAGTGACAGTTTCCTTATGCGGTGTATACACGTTCGGATATTGGGCATCCAATGGCGAAGATTGTTATGCTGTAGATTATGTTACAATTGGATTCTTTGACGAACCAGTAGTTGTAGCTTATGCTGCTGAGGAAGTTTGTGGATTCGAAACCAATGTTACTATTTGCACAACTGTTGACTGTGAAGATCCTAACGGATTTGTTGGCACATGGACTGTTATGCTTCTTGGCGAAGATGTTACTGACGAAGTATCAATTATTTCATTGTCTGCTGTTCAGGATTGTGAAGAATTCGCAATTACAGTAACTGAATGCGGAGAATATGATTTCACTTATACTGTTGGGAATGGTCCATGTGAAGGTTCAACAAGCTTCACTATTATCTTCTACGAAGAACCAGATCCTGAAATTATAGTGCCTGATGTATTGAACCTCTGCGCTGAATCTACATTCACCGTTCAGGAAAATTCTACTTGCTATCTTACAGATGACATCACCTACGTATGGGGAATCAATCCTCCAGGCGCTGGTAATTTCATCGGAGGAAATACAGGTACTTCAGTTACCATCGAGTGGAATTATTTAGGACCGGTAACAGTTTATGTAACTGCTTATATTGGCAACCTTACTAATTGCACTGGATACGATGAAGTTACAGTTGATATTGTAGCTCCAACATTTGCAGGTCAGGTTAAATACTGGAACCAGTTTGAAACCTTTATGCCTTCTCCTTATCCAACTATAGATTACTCTACCTATCCTCATGACTACTTCTATGTAGAACTTTGGAATGGTGAAGTATATATTGATGTAACCAAAGTTGAACCTACAATTAAAGAAGTAGAAGTTGGCGAATTTGAATGGGTTACTACTGAATTCATGTCATACTTCGAATTCGATCTCACAGAGTATGTTGGTGAATTTGGTTGCGATGGTTACTGGCTCAAGATTTGGGACGGTGGATTGTACTATCATTATGCATTCCCCGGCGGATCGGGAGTTCCTCCTGTTTCAGGTACACATCTTGGTGCTAACTATACCTATAATAACTGGGGTGGCGTAAATGCTACAGATGCGCTGGCTGTTCAAATGATGGCTACTGCAATTGATATCAATGGTGTTCCTTACAACTTTAATTGGGTTGGACCGGTTGCTGATTCACCACGTTATGGATACTATTCACACAGCGCTGCTGACGTGAACAGCTCGAACCCATACGTAAACGGTGGAATCACTGCACTTGATGCTCTGACAACCAACTACCGTGCTGTTGGATTGATTGATGTATTCCCCAATAGCCAGCCTGGTGTTCAGTATTCACCGAACTTCCGCGTAACCGGACGTCTAGTGCCAGATCTGACCTACACTCAGACTAATCCTGACTTTAGTGTAACCAACGTTGTCACAACTACTTGGCCAATGCCATTTGATTATGACAACGCTGATGATGTACCATTTACATATCCCACAACTACACAGTCATACTTGTACTTCACTGATGCTCTGCTGCACAAATACACTAGTGCACCAATCACTCTTAGTGATAAGAACTTCATCCACATTTATTACCTTGCCCTTGGTGATGCCAATTCGAGCTACGTACCAACAAGTGGTGGCTTCAAGGCTGAATCCGAAATGGCCCTGGTATATAATGGTGAACAAATTGTAAGCAAAGGCCAGATTGTTGAAGTACCTATCCGCATTGACCAAAATGCTGAAGTTGGTGCCATCTCACTGGATCTTAGCTACAACACCAGCCTGATTGAAGTTATAGGTGTAAATTACGATGAAGACTTCTTCATGGTTGATGCCGAAACCGGAACTATCCGCGTGATGTGGTACAACCTCGATCAACCTGCAAACTTTGCATTCGGCGATGCCATTGCAACGATCCAGGTACGCGTACTTGGCGACATCAAAGCCAATACCCGCTTCTTCGAACTTGAAGCCAATACTGAACTTGCTGATCGCAACGCTCAGCCAATCAAGAACATCAGCCTCGAAACAACTGCTCTTAGCACTGTTAGCGATGCATTGTTCATGACCAATTATCCTAACCCGTTCCGTACAACTACTACAATCAGCTACAATTTACCAGAAGATGGTAATGTAAGCCTGGTAGTTTACAACAAACTGGGTCAGGTTGTTGAAACATTGGTAAGCGCACGTCAGGAAGCTGGTACACATACGGTTGATTTCGGTCGCGCTGACCTAACCGCAGGTGTTTACTTCTGCAAAATTATTGTAGAAGGCGAAGCTACACACACAGCTACCAATAGCATGATCATCATGCAATAATCCTGAATGAATTTTACCGGAGGGGAAAATCCCCTCCGGTAAATTCTATTCTAATCAGGCATTGATTTAAGGTTCTTAGGGTACATATTATATAATGAGTAAAAGATTCATCATACAAGCAAGGGACAAGGTTGGCATGGTATTGCTCGCTTTCTTACTGTTTCAGACGGCTGTTTACAGCCAGCTTACAGTAAGCATTGATCAGCAATATCATTGCGAGAACTCTGAAATCCTGCTTCCGGTGTTTGTGTCTGATTTTAATAATGTTGGTTCTTTGCAACTAAACATTGAGATCAATACACAGGAACTAGAATTCGATGCTGTGATGAATCCGCATGCCAGCTTAAGCGGAGGAAATATTTCCTCCAATTTTATGGAACTTGATGGTGAAATTGTTGTGACCTGGTGGAGAAACACCCCAGTCTCAATATCTTCAGGAAAATTATTTGATCTGAAGCTTGTTTACAAGCATGGATCACCTACACTCAATTTGAGTGATGATTGTGAGATTGCTTTATCTGATCTGACATTGGTTGGCAATGCCATTTTTAATAATGGATTTGTAGAACCGATTGAAATCATCAATCAACCTCAGGGTGTTACTGTTATTGAGGATGATCCTGTTACTTTCACTATTATCCAGAATGGTGTTTCAACATATCAGTGGCAATTGAATTCCGGCAACGGCTGGAGCAATCTTGCCAATGATATGTACTATTCCGGAACTGATACCGATGAACTCATTATTAATAGTGTTCCATTGGATTTCGATAATCATTTTTTCAGGTGTCTCATTACTCTCGATGATTGTTATCTTACCAGCGACTCTGCCATCCTTTTGGTGACTCCGCTTGGAATAAATGACAATTTTAAGAAAAATCCTGTACTCAATGTTTATCCTAATCCCTGCAGCGATAAGCTTTACTATACGGTAAACACTCCGATGAGCAATGTCAGCCTTGAGCTGGTTAACTTGTTGGGCAAAAGTGTTTATAATGCGTCCAACATTGATTTGAATGAGGGACGTTCTGGAAGCATTTATACAAATGACCTTCAAAACGGCCTTTATTTTCTTCAACTGAAGCGCGAAGCTGTGGTGCTTAACACTGTGAAAATAATTAAACAATGAACCATTATCAATGAATATGAAAGAAAATATTATGAAACGAAAAACCCTACAGCATATGATAAAAAGGATATATCAATTGATATTCGTCCTGCTGTTTACCGTATCTGGGGTGATGGCACAAACAGTGCAAATTCATGATGTTGTTGAAGAGCCAGGTGTAATTCTGGTTCCTCTTGACATGCTGGGTTTCACAAATGGAAATGTGCACGCTATCACATTAGATATTGAATATGATTCCGACCTGCTAACTTTTAGTGGCTTCGAAAACCCCGCTTT
Source organism: Bacteroidales bacterium (assembly GCA_014860575.1). Classification (NCBI taxonomy): domain Bacteria; kingdom Pseudomonadati; phylum Bacteroidota; class Bacteroidia; order Bacteroidales; species Bacteroidales bacterium. The sequence goes on along the minus strand of JACZJK010000044.1, from coordinate 25,880 downwards.
TCTTGGCATCATGGCCAACTATGTTAGTAATGGGGATTTCCTTAGGATCACATGGCAGAGTATGGCCGGAACTACAATCAACGGTAAATTGCTAGACCTGAAATTTAGTTATCCAGGGGGATTCTCTACTCCGGTAGCAGTTACAGGCGCTGAAATTGTTGGGTCAAATTTGGCTCCAATTGCCGCGACTTTTATTCCTGGCAGCGTTACCCAGGTTACCACTACCAATGTGGTATCACTGGTTGATCCTGGCCTGGTACTTGTGGGCGGCACAGCAACAGTACCTGTAACTATTGAAGGACCTGACTTTGGCGCAGTGAACTCTATAACACTCAAAATTGCTTATGATCCTGCTAAACTTGTTTATGCTGGGAAAGTAGAACATGCAATTGCTGGTGTTGTAGCTTCAGCATCAAACGATGGGCTTCTGACATTAAACTGGATAGGAGCTGCACAGGATTTCACATCAGTTGCAACCCTGCTTGACCTGAAATTTGTTTACAATGGCGGTGGTGATGCTGACCTGGCTTTTTATCCGGGAAGCGAAATTGCTGATGCTCTTTCACCAATCGCGGTGAATTATGTAAACACAGTTGTATCACCTCTGTTTGGCGATCCTTTACTGACCCTCGGAACAGTTAATGGTACACCTGGTACTCTCGTTACCATTCCTATTGATGCTGCTGACTTTGCAGGTTTTGAAGTAGGAGCAATAACGCTTAAAATTGGTTATGATCCCGCGAAGCTTACATTCTCAGCATATACTCCTTATCAATCCATAGCTGGATGGATCGTGAGTGCTTCAGGTGGTGTACTCTCCATTCACAGAGCTAATTCTGGTGGTCTGACTATTGGTGACGGTCTGCTTCTTGAAGTAAAGTTTATGTATAATGGGGGCGGTTTGGCATCGGTTGAATTTGGCCCGGGAACTTTAATCACTGACACTGATCTTGAAACTATACCTGTTGAATTTGAGAATGGGATGGTAGTTCCTGCAGATCATGATGCAACATTGACTCTCGGTGAAGTAAGTGGAACAACCAGTTTCCCTGTTGTAGTTCCTATTACAGCCAGTGATTTTGACGCTTCTATAATAGTAGGTTCTATCACACTAAAAGTTGGTTTCCCGGCAGGTAAACTTATCTACACTGGTTTTACCGCAACCAACCCTGCATTTTCAGGATGGGTTGCAACAAGTACTTCAAATCAGGTTACCCTGAATTGGAGCAACTCCGGTGGTCAGCTTATGGCAGATGGATTGCTGGTGGAACTTAACTTTAACTATCCGGGAACCGGCGCTGCCCCTGTGGTTTTCAACCCAGGTGTTGAATTGTATGACACTGATTTGAACCTGATTCCGATCAGCCTTGAAGATGGTGGAGTGAATGTTACTCCTGGCGGATTTATGGTTAGCGGATATTTAGAATATGCAAATCAGGCTAATACACCGCTTGCGAACTCAGAAGTACACCTCAAAAGTTCCGATGGCTTAAGCATTCTGGAAACAACAACTACAGACGTAGATGGCTATTATGAGTTTCTTAATGTTGCTGATGGAGATTATATGCTCGACGCCTCAACATCTATACCATGGGGTGGCGTGAATATATTTGATGCAATCATCATAGCCAATGCTGCTCCGGGTACTTATGTACCGGGTACTCTTGTGTTCAAGGTGGCCAACGTTAATGCAGATGCGACAGTAAACGTTTTTGATGCAATTATCATCAGCAACAGTTTGCCTCCAAATGCGTTTGTTCCTGCCTGGACTGCTCCTTTATGGGCTTTTGAGAATCCTCAAATCACTGTCTCCGGTGGAGATGTATCAGTAAATATTAAGGGATTAAGTTCTGGTGACGTTAATGCCTCCTATGTGATCCCCTAGTATTAATTAAGTAAAATTAAAATCTTACAATATGAAAAAACTGATATTTCTTTTAAGCGTTTTACTGATCACAGGATCGGTTTCGCTTGCACAAACAGTGTCAACCCCGACTCTCTCAGGAGAGGATGTTCCTGCAGTAGGTGGCGTTATTGAAATGCCAATTAATGTTAGCGATTTCCCTTCTAGTGTGTTCGGTGTATTAATTTATGTTGAGTATGATCCCTCAGTGATATCATTTACCGGTGTCATTAACAATTCTGATCCTACTAAGATAACGGTTTCGAATATGTCTCCAACCATTTTACGAATTCAAATGTACCATCCAAATTTTGTATTATTTACTATACCAGATGGGGAATTGGTTTCACTTGGTTTCACATATCTTGGCGGTAATTCGGATTTAGCTTTTATAACTAATGCACCTTATGCTTCTGAGTATTTTAATACATCATTCGTTGCTGTTGCCATTCCAAATCTTGTTGACGGAGCTGTATTAGGCGGTTTTGTTGATAATATCATAGTTGATGGCGCATGGGAAACAGCGCTCGATTGGAGTCTGGATGTAGTTCCGAACTCGTTTCACAATGTTTTCGTAGAAGGCGCTGCCAGCATAAGTTCCTCCGCTGTCGCAAATGATCTTTCAATTGCAATAGATGGAGAGCTTACAGTAAATGATGGTGCAGCACTTGCTGTCAGTGGAGATTTCCTGATTGATTCTGATCCAACCGGAACCGGATCATTCGTGAATTTAGGTGCACCTCTTATGTTTGACGGAACTGTAAAGCAGTTTATGCCTGGTTTTCTGGCCTGGCACCTGGTTTCAGTACCTGTTAATGCTGTTGAGTCTTATGATGTTTTCCTGAACTGTTATTTGCAGACATGGAACGAACCAGGAAGTGTATGGGTTGATGTACAACCCGACCAGTGGACTTCAGTAACTCTGAATACACCAATGCTTGGTTATGCAACGGCATTCCACGGAACCGACGATAAGATGCTTGAATTCACAGGTATGTTAAACGACGGTCCTTACAGCATCGCTGTTACAGCTCTTGGTACTTCCGGAAATCCTGATTACGATGGATGGAACCTTGTTGGAAATCCATATCCCTCAGCACTTGATGTCGACGGAGCAGGTTGGACACGCGTAAATGTAGGTAATGGTGTAGCCTATTGGGATGAAACCATTGATAACTACAGATATTATGCCTTTGGTGTTCCCGCAAATAATGGATCACAATTCATTCCACCGATGCAAGGTTTCTTTGTTAAGGCTTCAGCCAATGGAACGATTGGAGTAAGTAATGCCGCAAGAGCTCACACAACGCAGAACTTCTACAAGAGTGACCCGACAAATACCTTACGCCTGTTAGTTCAGCATGGCAATTTTAGCGATGAAGCTGTGATTCGTTTTGCTGAAGACGCTGGTGTAAATTATGATGAACAATTTGATTTCTTTAAGCTAGTAGCTTCAGAAGACGTTCCTCAGATTTACTCAGTTACTTCAAATAATGAATCACTTGCCATCAATGCAATGCCTTCAATTAACAATGAAATCCCTGTCAACGTTGGCTTTAAGGCTGGTGTTGATGCGATGATGTCACTTACAGCTTCAGGTATAAATTCCTTTGATGATATGCTTCCTGTTTGGCTTTACGATCAGGTTGCTGATGTGCAATGGAATTTGCGCGATAACCCGGTGTATAATTTTGTTGCGAATACGGAAGACGATGTAAACCGTTTCCAGATTCACTTTAAGACGCTAACCGGTGTACCTGGTATGGATCAGCAAGTTGCAAATATTTTTGCAATCAATAAACAAGTGTATGTTGATGCAGGAAATGCAAAAGGTGAAATCATTATTATGAACGTTTTGGGTCAGGAATTGGTTCGTGAAGCACTCACGGAACAAATGAATGTTATTACTTTACCTGTATCCAACTCCTATGTGGTTGTTAAGGTGATTAGCGATCAGGGTATTAGTTCACGAAAAGTTTTTGTAGATTAATCCCGTTAAATTAATGAATTATAATCATCGAAAAATAAGCAACACGACTATGAAAAAAACGCTAAGAAAACTATTCCTTGTCGTATCAATTATAGGCGCCGGCGCCTTGATCAACACTTCTTTAGCCCAACCGCGTCCTGGTGATCCAGGTGTTGGAGGGGGCTCAGGCGGTGGTGGCCCAATCGGCGGCAATGCTCCAATTGGTAGTGGACTTGTGATGCTCCTGGCGATGGGTTTGGGATACGGTGCAAAGAAAGTGTATGACGCGCGCAAAGCATCGTTGAACGAATAGGCTATCGTCAAGTACCAAGAGGTTGGTATCAAAATAAACCCTAAGACTTATGGTTCATCCAGAAGTCTTAGGGTTTTTTGCGTTTCATATTTTTTAGGGGAGTTGAAATTATGACAAGTTATATTCTGCGGAAAACCTGATATAGCATATTATCCTTGATTACCAGTACCAGTGCCATAATATAGAAACTATCCATAAATAGAATATAAATGAATTTTTGGGTTTCTGAAGAGTGATAACCTGTCAACAAAATTAGAAAGACTATTTGCAACAAAAGAAAAATCCCCACATTAACACCAAAAGCTTTGACCGCTGATTTAAATGAGATAGCGATGAGAAGAAATATCTGCCAGGAAAGTATTATTACAAACGGCTGTAGTAAACTGCCGAATGGTTGAGTAAACGATGCTTTTCTGCCATCAATACGTGTGCGAACCTTAAATTGGAAAGTGCTATTTGCTTTCTCCAATTCGATGCGCGTGTCTTTCTTTACCATACCCAGGGCTACATTTGTTCCGGCAACCAACACACGGGTGTAGATGATCTCTAGACCTTTTAACCAGCCTGCATACACGATCGCAGAAATAATTATTAATGCTACGATCTTTGTTCCTTTTGAAGACACTAGTGCCATATCCTCGGGGGTGTTGATAAGTTATTTGCCTATTTCTTCTGGTACTACTGGTTTTTTGATCCCTGCATCTTTGTAACGCCACAGCCATATCAGGAAAACAAGAAAACCAAATAGAATATTCCAAAGGTAGTCATGAATATCATGGAAAAGATGCGAGTGATGTTTTCCAACATAACCCATGGTATAGAACCTAAGATTATTCACCATAAAAACTGCAGTTAGGAAAATGACAAGTGTTAGCAATTTATTCTTCCAACTAACAGGTGATAATAAGCTGAGGCACACAACGAAGATATAAAAGTTGTAAGCAGTACATTCCATAATTACTTCCATTGTATAGCCACCCACAGTAATCTTAGGAAATACATAGCTATCAACAGGTAAGAAAATCAGCTTGCCAAAACCAACAGCCGCATCTAACGTAAATCTTATGAAGAACTCCTGGACCTGGCTTCTGAATGCTGGCAAATGCAGGATTGCACTAATAATCAGCCAAAGTACCACCGCCAGTACGAGGGGCATAAAATGCTTTAGAAATTGACGGAATGCTTCCTTTTTAGCTGCTTTTTCATGCTGCTTGGTTTTAATTTCTTGTTTAGATAACTTTTTTGATGGCGACATAAGATTCTGGAAGTTATTAGTTGCTTTGCTTGATTAAGCCGCTAAAAGTAGTAAAAAATACAGTTGGAAGAATGAACAAAAGATTACTTAAGTGTCATAAAAAAAGCCGCTTCTTAAGAAGCAGCTTTAATGTGTTTTAAAGATAGAATTAGATCATTCTTCTGAAACGGATAACAACAAATGCAATCATAAGAAAAATGCCAAGATAAAGCGCCCAGTTAGAGAGTGGAACTGGTGGGTCTGTTGCTACTACGAACAAATTTTCAAATAGTTGCTGTCTGTCGTCTGCAGGAGGTGTATCTGACAAATAGCCCAAAATAATTGTTCTGCCGCTATTACCTCTAACTATTGAGGCATCACCATTAGGGAAGGTAGCTAAAGCCTGCCCGCCTCCGATCGCTACGAGTCCTGTTGAAAAAATACCCCAACCCGTATTTGAGAGTGTTAATGGATTTGGGAGTCCATCTTCAATAGAGGCATCAAGGGTCATTTGAGTTTGGTTATTAACGCCGGTAAACTGTGCTTCAAATAAAGTAGCAAAGTCATTATCGGTTCTCCAATCACCAAAAACCACAGAGCCCCCATTGCCTATATATGCAGTTAATGCAGGAAGCAAGGTGGGCTTTGCTCCGGTGCTTTCCCATGTGAAGTTTTGGTTAAATGCAACAGCAAGCCCATAATCACCGGTGTTCAATTCAGTGCTGAAATCAAACCAGTCAGTGGCTACTGTTATTGTATAGCCTAAATTAAGCAATGCATCAAGTACTTTACCATCTTCCAGTTCAAGATCAATATAAACGAGTGCATCAAGTGGCCCTCTTTCTGATGCTTCAAGTATTTGGCCATAATGTTTTGCAAATGCATTTACTGATGCTTGCGGGGCATTTGTGTTATCAGCAGTTACGAAGTTTGTCGAAAAAAGCAGGAACATTGAGATCACTGCAAGGCTAATAAAATGTTTTTTCATACTAATTAATTGTTTAGGGTTAAATAATAAATTTAATTCTGTGCTGCAAAACTAGGACACATTCTCCGAAGAGCCGGGATTAAAGAATAGAACTATGTCCGAATAGATTTTATTTGGACAAAAAATATGCTAATAATCAGATAAACAGTAGTTAAACCTTTGAGTTTACTCTGTCCGGATAAATTTTATCCGGACAGAATTCAACAGAAGTAATGCGCACATACGGGTATTTATAAACTAATAGAATGCGATACTCAGGTTAAGTTGTTTATTTTTGCGTTAAGCAATTACCTGTATGAATAAAAATCAAATCTTTTGGCTGTTACTTTTTTACGGCTTCATATTACTAGTAAATGATCTGCAGGCTCAATACTACACTTATGGCCAGGATCCGGCTTCTCAAAGATGGCGGCAACTGCGTACCAATCATTTCCGGTTAATCTATCCGGAGGCCTGGGAAAGTCAGGTTCAGAAACAGGCTCAATTTCTGGAAGCAATAAGAGAACCTTTGAGCAGTTCCTTAAACAGCAATCCCAAACCTATCCCGGTTGTTCTACGTAATCAAACAATGCTCAGTAACGGTTTTGTTATGTGGGCTCCCAAAAGGATTGAATTGGTTACCACCATTCCTTATAACAACCAGGCGATTGACTGGATGAAATACCTCTTGGTGCATGAGTTTCGTCATGTTGTACAGGTAGAAGCAGTGAACACTTCCACAACAAGGTTTTTCTCCAGAATTTTTGGAGAACACATTACCGGGGCAGTTGTTGGTTTGCATATCCCGTTATGGTTTCTTGAAGGTGATGCAGTTCTTGCTGAGACTTCCTTTACACGCTCGGGTCGTGGAAGACTGCCTGCATTTAAAATGCCTTTAACCGCACAGGTACTGGAGCAGGGAGCATACAGATTCGATAAAGCAACACTTGGTTCTTATCGGGATATGGTTCCCGACCATTACGCTTTCGGTTATCATCTTGTGGCCGCCTTACAGAGTAAACACGGTTTTGAACCTTTCCAGGCTGCGACCCGGCAGGTTGCCAGAACTCCCTTCCTTCCGGGCTCATTTGCAAGGGGAATCAGGAAAGCGACAGGAAAAAGACTTTCGCAAAATTATCAATCAGTCATTTCAGAACTTGAAACGGAATGGCAGGAAAATTTAAACAATGCTCCGGTTTCGGATTATCAAATTATTGAAACTGACAGCAGATTTGACTACGTTAACTACATAAACCCACAGTACATAGATGATGATCATCTTATTGCTTTTCGTACCTCGCCTGCCGATATTCCGCGACTAGTCAAAGTAGGACGGGATGGATCAGAGGAAATACTGTTTACACCGGGTTTTGGTTTTTACATCAGCATGAGCTACAGCAACGGACTGGCTGCATGGCTGGAAATCAACCCGGATCCAAGGTGGGAATACAGAAACTGGACAAACATCAGGGTTCTAGATATAGAATCAGGACAAAGCAAACTAATCACTAAAAGAGGGCGCTTTCAAGCACCCAGGCTTTCTCCGGATGGTTCAAAGATTGTGGCGGTTGAATTAGATGAAACCAACCAGTGGGCACTTGTGATTTTTGATACCAGTGATGGCGCAGAATTGCAGCGTATTACTGATTCAGGCATTGACTTTATCATAGAACCCGAATGGAGCGATTGCCAAACTTTTCTCATTGCAATTGCTTTTGTTGAGGGCAAAGGAAAGTCAATTGTTAGAACCGGGATTGAGAATCCTGAATTCGAACATCTTTTTCATTCGGGCTTTAATGATATTACCGAACCTGCCATCCATGATTCATTGATCTATTTTACAGGAACCTGGAGCGGGAGAGATGAAATTTATTCTTGGGATCTAAATAATCAGCAGCTAAATAAAGTTTTGTCTTCTCCTTTCGGTGCAACATGCGCCAGTGACACTGACGATGGCTCAAAAATTTTGTTTTCCGATTACACTTCATACGGATATCAGATGGGAGAAGCAGGCACAGGGCAATCGTTACCTGTGAACGAAAGGGAAATTAAAAGTATTTCTCTTGATCTTTTTAAGGCTGCTGCTCAACAAGAAAATCTAATCGTTGATACAATTACCTTATCAAGTCAGAAATTTGATTCAGGAAAATACAACAAGTTTCTGAACCTGTTTCACTTTCATAGCTGGTTTCCGGCAGCTATTGATGTTGATGAAATGATGGTGAATCCCGGAATAACAGCCTTCTCGCAAGACTTAATGGGCACTACAGTGCTCGCTTTGGGTTATGAGTATGATTCACTGAATGATGGCCATAAGGCTTTTGTAGATTTATCATTCAAAGCGCTTTACCCGGTTTTTGATCTCCGGCTGGAAACAGGTGCTGAAGACCGTTACTACAGAAATGGCGACAGCGTAATAGAGCTCAGAACATCAACTGGCAAAATCACCGGAGGTATTGGATTGCCGCTATCTTTCACACACAATGCTTTGATTTATGGATTTACACCCAGGGTGAGCACTTCACAGGAAATTTACTCTTTTACTTTCCAGGACGATACGCGCAAACGTGGAAGCCGCTCAGTATCATACCGGCTTTCAGCTTATGCATATCGCCGCATGGCATTTAGAGATTTGTATCCCAGACTTGGCATTTCTGTAGCGGCCAGTTTTATTCACACGCCATTTCGCAGAAGTGAGCCGTTCACCGATGTAAATGCCGGAAGTCTGACCCATGCCGCTGCATCAATTTTTCTTCCTGGATTAATAAAGCATCATAGCTTTCGCTTGTATTCCGGCTGGCAGGAAAAAATTTACGGATCAACCTATTTTGGCGACGCAATTCGCCCCGCTCAAGGTTACCACGCACTTCCAAACGACGAGCTTTTACTTCTTTCAGCAAGCTATACGCTACCACTTTGGTATCCAGATCTGGCTATTGGTTCAATCATGTATGCCAAGAGGCTCAAAGCCAACTTTTTTTATGAACACAGCCAGGTTATATACCAGGAGGAAATAAGCAATTATGGTTCTTTCGGGTTTGATATTCTGATAGATGCCCATTTGTTGCGCATGCCTATGCCGTATGAACTCGGGTTCAGAACGGTGTACCTTGAAAACGAAAGCACATTCACTTTCGAATTTTTATGGGGTGTTAATTTTTATGATGTCGGGCAGAAACTCAATGGCAGAAGGAATATGTTACCTACTTATTGATTAAGTTTGCACCAGACATTTATTCCTAAAATTGAAAATATGAACCTGCTGATCAGAATCATCATCACATCAATATCCGCAATTGTAGCAGCCTATATTCTTCCCGGTGTTCATATCGCCGATTTTTCAACGGCCATTATACTGGCAGTGGTACTTGCTTTGCTCAATTCAATACTCAAGCCCATATTGATTATTCTAACAATACCAATCACCATTTTTACTTTTGGTTTGTTCTTGCTGGTAATCAATGCAGCTATGATCTTGCTGGCAGAGTATTTTATTTCGGGGTTTAGTGTTGAGAACTTCTGGTGGGCACTGTTATTCAGCATCATCCTGTCAATAATTTCTTCAATATTAGGAATTGGAAGCACACGCCAGACTCATAACAGAGAATAAACTAAAGCTATGCATAGTCGCCAAATCACCCTGCAATCCTCGATGGAAGAAATCATTGCCAAATGCCTCTATTGCACCATGGCTATGGTTGACCAGAACAATCAGCCCTACGTTTTACCAATGAACTTCGGTTATGCCGACAGGGTCGTTTACCTTCATTCTGCTCCCGAAGGGAAAAAAGTGAACATCTTACGAAACAATAGCAGTGTATGTCTTTCATTCAGCGCTGATCTTGAACTTCGGCACCAGCATGAAGATGTAGCGTGTTCTTATGGGATGAAATACCGCAGCGTGTTGATTTATGGCAAAGTTGAGTTTATTGAAGACCCTGAAGAAAAAAGAAACATACTCAACATGCTGATGAAACAATACACTGGGCGCGACGACTTCAAATACAATGACCCGGCAATTATAAACGTGCTGGTATATAAGGTTGTGGCTGAAAAGATGGAGGGAAGGACTTACGGGTATTAGGAGTAGGCTGAGGGCAAAGGGCTGAGAGCAAAGGAAAAGAAGGCAATGGGCAGAGAGCAAAGGGCTGAGAGAGTGTTCTTAGTGCCTACGTGGTAAAATGACTTTTTCGAAGTGGACTCGTGGACTCAACCTTGAACGTCGAACCTTGAACTTTGAACCATGAACCTGACTTCCCCCAACCAGGACTAGAATTTTAGCCGCTGTTTAATGATCCGCCACAGTCCATAAACCAGCAAAGCTTCCAGCGCTCCAACCATCCCACCAACCAAAACATCTCCGGGATAATGAACGCCCAGGTACACACGGCTGTAAGAAACCATTGCGGCCCATATCAGCATGATGATGGCAACGGTTCGCACTTTATTCCATAGCAGAAGCGCCATAAACACTGCGATAGCAAAACTGTTGCTTGCGTGGGATGATATGAAACCATACTTTCCGCCACATCTTCCAAGCGTATAAACCATTCCTTCGAGGGCTGGTTCGTGGCAAGGTCTCAATCGCAGGAAAACATTTTTAAAAAAGTGAACCGAAACCTGGTCACTGATTGTAATCAGTAAAGCAACCAACACCATGAATATGAATGCTTTCTTACCATAATAACGGAAAAGAAGGTAAAGCAGAAAAGCATATAACGGAACCCAGATATATTTATCGGAGAGCCAGTACATAACAAAGTCGCCGAACGGGTTGTGGAAACCATTAAAAAAAAGAAAGAGTTGCGTGTCAATATTTTTGAGGAACTCAATCATTGCTTCCAGTTTCAGTTGGCGGGTTTAACTGCGACCACAGCATATCTTTTAACAGTTGAATTCCCTGACCGCTTACCGATGAAATAAACACATGTGGCAAATCAGGAAGATCGTGTTCCATTTCTTTCATCAATTCTTTATCAATCATGTCTGATTTGGTAAGCGCCAGCAAGCGGTCTTTGTCAAGCAATTCGGGATTATAAAGCCGGAGTTCGTTTAACAGAATTTCGTATTCCTTTTTAATATCGGCTGTATCAACGGGGATCATAAAAAGTAGCGATGAGTTACGCTCGATATGACGCAAAAAACGCGTTCCCAAACCCTTGCCTTCATGAGCGCCTTCAATGATTCCGGGTATATCAGCCATCACAAATGAGCGGCCGTTGCGGTAGGCAACTATTCCGAGGTTGGGCGTAAGCGTGGTGAAAGGATAGTCGGCAATCTCAGGTTTGGCTGCAGAAACCACTGATAACAAGGTGGACTTTCCGGCATTCGGGAAACCAACCAGGCCAACATCGGCCAGGATTTTTAATTCGAGGATTACCCAGCTTTCTTTACCTTCTTCGCCGGGTTGTGCGAACCGCGGGGTGCGGTGAGTAGCAGTTTTGAAGTGATCATTGCCCTGACCGCCACGTCCTCCTTCAAACAAAATGCGGGTTTCATCGTGATGAGTAATTTCAAGCAGGATTTCACCTGTTTCAGCATCTTTGGCAACGGTTCCAAGCGGAACCTCTAGAATCACATCATTTCCGGACGCTCCGGTACTGAGTTGAGCCCCACCACTTTCTCCGTTGGGAGCATGAATATGTTTAGTGTACTTGAGATGCAGCAAGGTCCACAATTGCTTATTGCCACGAAGCATGATGTGAGCGCCGCGTCCGCCGTCACCACCATCGGGACCCCCGCGCGCAGTTTGCCGGTTCCGGATAAAATGCACCGAACCCCCGCCACCTGATCCGGAGCGGCAAAAAATCTTTACATAATCAACAAAATTCTGGTTGCTCATTTACTTAATTAACGGATATTACGGTAGGCATATTCTACGGATGATGCCAGTCTTTCAAACACTTCTTCTTCTTCACCTCTGCCGTCAATAATAGCGTGTTTACCCTGTTTCTTATAGTATTCTGAAACCGGAACTGTTTTGGTTTCGTGTTCTTCGAGGCGGTTTACAATCAGCTCGGTTGATTTATCGTACGAACGCGCCGTTTCAGTTTTGGATCGGGCCGAGAGTCTTTTAATCAATTCAAGAGTTGGAACCTGAATCTCAATTGCATAGGATACGGTGGAGTTGAGTCTACGCAACAACCCGTCGAGGATATAGGCTTGCACAATGGTTCGCGGGAAACCTTTAAAAATAAACCCGTTTACATCCTGATGCGCCTTTATTTCGCGCTCAATCAACGGAATGGCTATGTCATCAGGAACAATCTCCCCTTTTTCGAGGAAAGGCCTTGCCCTCTTACCAAACTCAGTGTTGGCATCAATCTCCTTGCGCAGCATTGATCCGGTTGAGATATAATACAGATTATATTTATCAGCAAGGTATTTGGCTTGTGTTCCTTTCCCGGCGCCCGGAGGTCCTGAAATAACCAGGTTAAACCAAACTTTTTGCAGGGTAACATCAATAGATTGGGTAAGCCTTTCAAAAACTTCCTCAACTTTGCCTACACCATTGATTGGGATATATTTTTCTTTTTCTTTGTAGAATTCCGCCACAGGAATTGTTTTATTGTCGTATTCCCTAAACCGGTTCTCAATAACCTCCTGAGTGTCATCACTACGGCCTTCTATTTTTGCGCGTTCGAGCATTCTCTTCATCAATTGGTCGCGGGGAACTTCAAGGCTAAGCATACATGTAAGTGAGGTTCCCAATTTGAGCAGCAAGCCTTCAAGGATATATGCCTGCACCACGGTTCGCGGAAAACCATCGAACAAAATGCCATTGGCATGCGAATTTTTACTGATCTTGTTTTCGATGATCTGCACGATGATTTCGTCAGAAACCAAACCACCTTTTTCAATGATTGATTTAGCCTGCATACCCAGCGCAGTATGCTCTGAGATTTCCTGGCGCAAAATGTCGCCTGTTGAGATATAGGTGAGATTGTACTTTTCAACCAATAGCTTTGATTGGGTTCCTTTTCCTGCTCCCGGTGGGCCAAATAATGCGATGTTTAACATAAGCGTTGTTTTTCGTGGGTGGTAATTTATTCTTCAGGAACAACTTTGTAAATATCGGGTAAATTTCTTCCGTATCCATCGTAGTCAAGGCCATAACCAACAATGAAGTCGTTTGGAATTTCCATACCTATATAATGAATTTTCAGATCCTTTCTGAGCGCTGCCGGCTTTAGCAGAAAGGTTGCAATCTTTACTTCGGCTGCTTCAAGATGCCGGATTTTATGTATCATATCGTCCATGGTGTGACCGGTGTCAATAATATCTTCAACAATTACTACTGTGCGGTCTTTCAAAACTTCATTCAAACCCAGTAGTTCCCTGATCTTTTCAGTGGATTGGGTTCCGGAATAGGATGAAAGCCTAACAAAGGTAACATCACAATCTGTTTTTATTTTCCTGAGCAAGTCGGCGGCAAAAACGAATGCTCCGCTAAGGATCACAAGAAAAATAGGGTGCTTCCCATTCAGATCCTCATTCATTTGTTGCGCCATGTTTGTGACAGCTTTGTCAATATCGCTGGCCTTAATGAAAAGGGAGAAGTCTCTGTCTTTAAGGGTGATTGTATCCATAAATTTGTTGCTGAAAAAATAATTTCCGGCCAATTCAATAATTGCCGGAGTTTGTAAAAATCTCATTTATGCAAACCTACGTTTTTTTTGTTTACAAAATCTAAACATGTTGAAATATCTATGATTGCCATAATTCGGCAAAGCACCATAAAGCGCAGGCTAATAGCCATCCGGCAATAAAGGATTTTATAATAAATAGGGGATTTAAGTTTGAAGAGTTCGGGCTATATTTGCACACAAAATAAGCATAAGTATGAAACCAATTGTAAGCATAATTATGGGCAGCACCTCCGACTGGCAGGTAATAGAAGATGCAGCAAAGTTCTTCGATGAAATGGAAATACCTTTCGAGGTAAACGCACTTTCGGCCCACCGCACTCCCGAAAAAGTTGAAGCTTTTGCCAAAGGCGCCTACGATAAAGGCATTCGTGTAATCATTGCCGCAGCAGGCATGGCAGCCCATTTGCCTGGTGTAATAGCCGCTATGACCCCACTCCCGGTAATTGGTGTTCCGATTAAAAGCAGTTTTGACGGCCTGGATTCATTATTGGCAATTGTGCAGATGCCACCCGGAATTCCTGTTGCTACCGTTGCTGTGAATGGGGCCCGCAATGCAGCCATCCTTGCGACCCAAATCCTTGCCACTGGTGATGAAGCGCTGATGAAGAAAGTTGTCAGGTTCAAAGAAGACTTGAAGGTGAAAGTTGTGAAAGCCAACGAAGATTTGGCGAAGTATGAGTTTAGGTTTAGGGTGTTGTGATTGAAGAAAGAATGGAGAAGATGGGAAGATGAGAAAATTAGAAGATGAGAAAATGAGAAGGGGAGAAGAGGAGAAGATGAGAAAATTAGAAAATGAGACAAGGTGAAATGGAGACCTGGGAAAGGGGAGACGATGAGATATGGTGAAGGGGGCGGTCTATTTTTTTCTGATAAGCATGATACCATCTCTTACGGGTAAAATCAGATTTTCGGTGCGGGGATCGCTTTGCACATGAAAGTTGAATTTCCTGATTGCCTCGGTATCCTTGTCATTTATTACAGACGGATCGGCTACCTTGCCGTACCACAGGGCATTGTCGGCAAGTATGAAACCACCTATGCGAATTTTTGTCAAAGCCATTTCGTAAAATTCCACATATAGCTCTTTGGCGGCATCAATGTACACCAGATCGAATTGCATGTCCAGTGTCGGAATAATTTCACTTGCATCGCCGTAATGCCTCACAATTTTCCCTAATAAACCAGCCATTTCAATATACCTGGCAGCTATTTCTTCAAGCTCACGGTTCAGTTCTATGGTGTGAAGTTTTCCGTCTATCTGCAGTCCCACAGCCAGACAAATGGCTGAATATCCTGTAAATGTTCCGATCTCAAGAATGTTTTCTGGATTTATCATCTGGCTGATCATCCTCAGCAAACTTCCCTGCATGTGTCCGGCTATCATTTGTGGCGCATAGATTTTTGTCCATGTTTCACGATAGAGTTGCTGCAACACTTCAGGTTCATACGAAGAGTGTGCAATGACATAATCATGTGTTGCCTGATCCGACTGACTTTCCATTGTTTTTGTGATTGAAATGAATACGTAGCCATGAATCCTGTTTCCGGCTACGGTTTTTTTCTATAAAACGCTTCCCCTTAGCGCTTCCGGGTATTTATTATCAAAGAAAATCCAGAACATAGGTTGATAGCCCCTGAGATTACCGTTTTCGTCATAACTTTCAAGCAAGGGGGCAATGCCCATTACCTCTTTGTTGATCTGCATATTTTCTTTATTCAGATTCCATTCTTCCAGAAAGCGAATGCGCGTTATTTCATGAATGCTTAGTTCTTTATTAATGATGGTATCACGGAAATTATGAGGGGGTACTGGCCGTTGCAGGCGAAGTGTATCGCTCCGGCGGCCAATATTCTTTACCTGATCAGCCGTCATTTCATTGAGCAGGAAAACATCGTAGGCTTTTACATTTCCCTGGTATGCTGCATTTAGTAGTTCAGTTATAAATGCCTCACGGTTCATACCTTCAATATTCTGAACCCACCAATCGAAGTCTGCGTCAGGACTTTTTATGGTGACATCGTATTGAATGCGTTGTGTGACAGCCCAGGAATCTTTCTGTTTTGACTGGCAGGCTGTCAATAACACTCCAATCCATAGCAAAGCGGCAATTTGGTTTCTCATTTCGGCAGGTTTAATGGTCTTTATATAACTCAAACAGGCGTTGAATTATTATCAACAAAAATAAGCAAACTGTTGGTGTTTGCCTAAATTTGCCTTTCCTGAAAAGCAGATGTAAATGACAGAAAATCTGGTGAATATTTCTTCTATGTTTTCTTTGTGGAAGCCCGGCATAGTTCAGATCGGCAACATTCCTCTTGGTGGCAGTTTTCCGGTTCGCATCCAATCCATGACCAATACGCCAACTCTTGACACTGACGCAACAGTGAAGCAGTGCATTCGTATGATTGAAGCAGGTTGCGAACTTGTGAGAGTTACTGCGCAAAACCTTAAAGAAGCTGAAAATCTCGCTGTCATTAAAAAAGAGTTGCGAAAGGCAGGCTTCATGATTCCGTTGATAGCCGATGTGCATTTTAATCCTGCAGTTGCTTTGAAGGCTGCGCGTATTGTTGAGAAAGTGCGTATCAACCCGGGAAATTATGCTGAGAAGCGGACTTTGAACACGGCTTATACAAATGCCGGATATAAGGAAGAAATTGAAAAGATCGCCCAACAACTTCTTCCTCTGCTTAAGGTTTGCAAAGAAAACGGTACCGCCATCCGCATCGGAACCAATCATGGTTCGCTTTCGGGTCGTATCATGGATCGTTATGGCGATACGCCGTTAGGAATGGCTGAATCTGCTATGGAATTTGTGCGAATTTGCCATGATGCCGGATTCCAACACCTGGTATTGTCAATGAAATCGAGCAATGTGCGCGTAATGGTTGAAGCCACCCGTCTGCTGGTTCATAAAATGATCACCGAAAATATGATGTTTCCCGTTCATTTGGGCGTGACCGAAGCTGGCAATGATCTCGAAGGCAGAATGAAGTCAGCGGCTGGTATCGGCACATTGCTGGCCGATGGAATCGGTGATACAATCAGGGTTTCATTAACTGAGACTCCTGAAAATGAAATTCCTGTAGCAAGGCAGATTGTTTCGTTTTTCCCGAAACCAAAAAGAACTGGTAAGGATTTGAAGCAAGCAACAGAGCTGAGATTTACATCGGATTTTGCTTATGAACGCCGCATATCATCGCTTGTTGGTAATATTGGAAATGGAAACGCTCCGGTTGTACTTCGCGAACTAGACGCAATTCATACTATTGATGAACTTGGACATGCAGAAGGGAATCATGGAAACTGGTTCGCAGAAAGTGAACCTGATGCTGGTTTAGGCGCCATACGATATTTAATTGCTGATCCGCTGCAGGATCATGTATTCCCGCATTTCTCAAAACAGCTATCAGAAAATGATTGTGTATTGGTTCTGAAATTGACTTCGCCAGAGTCTATCATTAAGATTCGTTCAATCATTAATGAACTGGATAGGATCGAACCAAAAGTACCGATAATCCTGGCTTTTGAAGATGCAAACACTGAGCTGTCAGGTTTTGCAATTGATGCTGCCCTCCGTTTGTCGCCATTGTTAAACGATGGTTTGTGCGATGGTATTTTTCTGAGAAACAAAAAGATTGATCCCGAAAAAGTAAATGATGTAGCTTTTGGATTATTGCAGGCAACCCGCGCCCGGATCACACAAACGGAATACATAGCCTGCCCAGGTTGTGGTCGCACACAATACAAACTTGAAGAAGCGTTTGAAAAGGTAAAAGCGGCAACATCGCACCTGAAAGGCTTAAAAATTGCAGTAATGGGCTGCATCGTAAACGGGCCGGGCGAAATGGCCGATGCCGATTATGGTTATGTTGGACAGGGGAGCGGCAAAGTAAGTATTTATAAAGGCAAAACGCCTCTAATGAAGAACATTGCGGAAGATAATGCTATTGATGCGCTTATATCGGTAATCGCGGACCATGGTCAGTGGGTTTCTCCGTAACCTCCATTTCCTTACCAACTATAACCCTGAGGCTTTTTGGCACAATGCCAAATTTAAACGGGCTGTGGCCAAGCGATTCTCCATCGGCTTCCATGTAAACTTCAGGCTTGGAATCAATAATGATGGATTTACCGCGAAACGTCTTCACCTGTGGCAATTGAATAAATGACCCATCATAGAGTTTACGAACGCTGCGCATAACCCTGAAACGACTTAATTGTGTAATCACAGTCATATCAAGATTGCCGTCGTCGGGAATAGCTTTTGGAAGTTGCATCATGCCGCCGCCATTGTATTTGCAAACACCTACATTCATAGTAAACACCGGCGCTTTCAAAACTTCCTGGCCGTCAACAAACACTTCGGTCTGGGCTTCCTGAAAAGAAAACAGGCTGGAGAAAATATTGACGAAGTATGAGAAAGGCCCGGCTTTACCGGCATCTTTTTGTTTGTTGGTTTTTTCGGCTACCATCGCATCGTAACCCATGCCGGCCATATTTGCAAAATAGCGGTTCTTTTCCAAGCCGCCCTGCATAAATTTAACCCAGGCAACGTCCTGTAAAAAAGTCATTCCCTTTTTAATAACATCAATAGCGCCCTGATAATCATCAGGGATTCCAAACATGCGGCACCAGTCGTTTCCGGTTCCTACCGGGATCATACCAACGGTTACACTGTCTGTTGGGCGTTTTGCCTGGGTAAAAATTCCATTAACCGTCTCATTCATTGTGCCATCACCACCAACAACTATGATATTTCGATAGCCCATTTCAACAAACTTGCGGGCTTCACGGATGGCATGGATACGGTGCTGGGTGAATATACTTTTGAATTGTATATTGGCGGCTGTGAGAAGTCTTGTGATTTCAGGCCAGTCTTTCTCGCCCTTACGCCTTCCGGCGTTTGGATTCACAATCACAAACCATTCAGTATGTTGGCTCTCATCTGCCATGCATGGAATTTTCTGTTAGTCCTGATTTTGTTGCAACTTAATCTGGTTGTAAACATCCAGGATCTTAAGCGCTGTATTTCTATAATCGAAATCTATCACCCTTTCAATTGCATTTTTAACAAGGTTTTGCCTGAGATTTTCATCAGCAAGCAACATTTCTACCATCCCAGCAAGCGATGGGGCATCACCTGTTTCGGCCAGCAAGCCTGTAACCTTGTGTTCAACAATTTCCGGGATCCCACCTGCCCTTGTTGCAACCACAGGCAAGCCGCCTGCGAAGGCATCCAACAGGGTAGTTCCCAGTCCCTCTGTTTTTGAAGTCAGCAAAAGTACATCTAATTCTTTTAACAATTCAGGTATGTTATTTCTGAACCCGGTAAGAAGAATCCGTTCGCCTAATTGCCTAGTTTTTATTTCCGCTTCAATTGTTTTTCTTTCAGGGCCATCGCCAACAATAACAAAACGGAGGTCAGGATTGTTTTTCAAAAGTATTTCTGCGGTTCGCACAAAGGTTTTGTAATCTTTATGTGGTGCAAGGGCTGCAACATTACCAATCAGAACAGTTTCGTCTGATAATCCGAATTCCTTTTTTAATGAACCGTAGTCCTTTAAATTTTTGAATTTATTCAGATCAATACCGCTATGAATTACTGTTGCTTTTCCGGGATCATTCAAGGCTGGAATCAAAATCCTTTTAATTGCCGCTGAAACACAAATGAAGTTCTTAACCGAATTGTGGTTGTACTTGGCCCGAGAAAAAATATTGGTTTTGACAGGAAAATCCACCCTTCGATGGATTACTACCGGCGCTGGGTTTCTGAAAAGCAAAGCCGCAAAATAAGCAATATTGTGAGCATGGCTGTCGTGACAATGCACTATCGGGTTGTGTGCTGATGAAGAAAGTTGGGCCAGGATGCCTGCGGCTCTTAGATTAATTGAACCGGTCTTTTTGAATGTGGTATTTTTTATGCTTTTTTCATCGCAGTAAATTGCGAATGAAGAATCTGCCGCGCACAAAACTTCCTGCTCAATTTTTTTTTCTTGCAAAGCACCAATCAGGTATGCCAGTTGCTGTTCGCCACCCCGCCATGATGTTGCAGTTGATACATGTATGATCCTCATTGTTTCCATCTATACTGTATCATCGGTTTTAAGTGACTTGTTTCCTGGTGCATCATCAAGAAGAACAAAAAAACTATAAAAGTATGCGAAGAAGCTTACTCCGGTTTGGAACCTCAATATCTCTTCGCTGAACATGGCCACGCAAGCGATGAAAAGGAACATTACAAAAATTGGGTTCCTGAAGGACTTGTTTCTAATGGCAGGGTACAACCAGGAGAATAGTATTAGAATCAGTCCTGCGAACCCGAAATAAACGATAAAGTTCAGGAATTGATTGGCGCCGGTAATTCTTTTATCTCGTGGCACTTGCGAACCTGATTCATCATATTCATGGTGATAGGAGGAAAAGAGATCGCCGGTACCTACTCCAAAAACAGGATGTTTTAATATGATGCGCAATCCCATCCGCAGAGATTCCAGCCGTTGTGTGGCTGAGTGACCGGTAGGATTTCCCGTTTTAAAGTACATGTCAAATTCCCATAAAACCTGATAAATACGCGGATATAGGCTAAGTTTCCTGGAAAAAATATGGTTCGCAAAACCTTGCTCAACCATCCTGATGTCATCGCTGCTGAGATGCTGTATTCCTTCGGCATCTTTGCGCAATCCTTTTGAAGCGAGATATCGCATGAGGGTGTAATTAAGGAGCTGGCCTTTTTGATCAAGCGAATCGTAGTCATAATCGCTTACTTTGTTCCATTCTTCTCTCATCTCAACTTCAGAAATATATATGAAAACATAATGTCCATTTTCAAGCATACGGGGTTCCAGGTCGTGGTGGTAGCGGTTGCCCTTTGCCGTGTATAGCTCAAGGCTTTCGGGATCAAGCTCATCCACAGTATAAAACCTCAATACATAAAAGAATAAAACAAGGATTGCCGTTATGGGGATAACGAAAACCACGGCAAACCTTAGTATCTTGTTAATCTGTAAGCCAAATAGTTTTTGAAAGACGAAAATAAAGTATATGCCTGCAAAAAGAATAATCACTCCGGTTAACGACTTCAGGATCATAAATTGAAAAACAACGAGCCAAATCAATACAATGGCTGCCGGAACTTTTAATAATTTGTTAAAGACACCGGAATTCAGAAAATGAAAAACAATAAAAATCGAAAAGCTGATAAAGATTGACAGGTGTATGTGGTTAATGAACGGTGAGATTCTCCGTATGTCATCGTAGTTTCCACTCCAAAATATTGAGAAACTTATGAAACTGCTGATAGTAACGCTGAGTACAAAGAATAGAAGGATGATGTTTTTTTGGTCTTTTCGAATTGATTTGATTGCCGAAAAGAACAGTGGCAGTAAAAAAATGGGCAGGTTATTCCTGAGCACTTTCAATGCAGTGTTGATATTCGTTGTATGTAAAAGTCCAAGAATATATACAAGGCTAAAAAGAAGGAATACGAGAAAAGGACGATTATTGATTAGTCGTTTAAACTGCCTGGCTATACCATCGAAAATGATCCAGACATGAAAAGGAATAAAGCGAAGTATTATCCCTAAGGTTGAATAGGTTTTATTGAAAGATGCTACTGAGCTATATTTTATCCCATCAAGGATGAAGATGCCAGCAAGACAAAACTGGAAAACACTAATCATATACCTCGATACCGGAATACTTGCTGCAAGCAAGGCAACAAAAGCAAGATAAGCAATGCTGATGATTTTTTCCCGCGACATAACTATTCCTGGTTCAGCAAGATTGAAAAATTCAGTTAAACGATTATAACTAATACCTGACAAAATTATGAATATAGCGGGGAATGTAGCTACACAAACCTGAATAGCCGGTTAAATACTCTTAAGCTCCCAGCGCCTTGATTTCAGATAAAAATAAGAAAACAGTCCCAGGGCTGTAAAATAGACATATTCGCAGAACCATACCACGGCAATAGGTTGTTTCATATAAATGCCAATATACCAGGTTACAAACAGGTATATAACCAATGTAAAAATTTCGATCACCAGGGCATCGCGGGTATTACCGGTACCCGAAACACCGCTAAACATATTTTGGGCCAGGGCGAACATTACAACGGCTCCGAAAATCACATACACCGAAGGAACACCTTCGGCAATCAGTGAAGCATCAGGTGTATAAACCCTGATTATAAGCCCAGGGATAAATAGTAGAGGAACCAGCGTGAGGATTACACTGATAAAGGTAAACCCGGTTATGCGTTTAATAATCGGAATTACCAGATGGGTATGGCCTTTGCCTATTGTATTGCTTACAAGGGTACTAGTGGTTACACTAAATGCCCATACCGGTATCATCAGTACCATGTACATGCTCCGTATAATATTGGAAATAGCCAATGAGCGCTCGCCCATTTTTTCAATAATCATGAAAAATATGAACCAGGCACTCAGCGAGAAAATGTATTGAAGCATTATAAACACTGACACATCAAATGTTTTCTTTATGATTTGCAGGTTAAATTTTGGAAACCGAAACAAGTTATAATTGTGTCGGTCGCTCATATTGAGAATGTAAACCAGGAAAAACAGCGCCGATGCCCCTTCAGCAATTACAGATGCAATAGCGGCTCCTCCTATCCCCATAGCAGGCAACCCGAGATGTCCGAAAATGAGAATATAATCAAAAACCACATTTACGCTGGCCATAATTACAGCGCTGACTATAAGCAGTCGTGTTCTTGTAATCCCAACAAAGAACGCCCTGGAAAGCACATTAAAAAAGGCGAAAAAAACTCCATATATACGATATTGCAGGTATATTACCGAGGCGTTGAAAATTTCATCCGACGCAATAAACGGTCTTAGCATAGCAGGCGAAAAATACCTGATGATCACAAAAAGAAAAATTCCCATGGCTAGCATCACATAAATACTGTGATCCATAATGCTCCCGATTTCCTTTATTCTGCCTTCACCATTTCGCCGGGCCATCAAAATTTGTGCTCCTGTACTGAACCCAAAACCGATCATATACAGCACGATGTAGAAAATGCCGGCAATAGCAGCCGCGCCAAGTTCAACTTCACCCACGCGCCCCATGAAAGCCGTATCAATCACATTGATAACGTTTTGGGCCAACAAGCTGAAAATAATCGGATAGGCTATTCTCCAGATGGTCTTGTATGTAGGCAGGTTTTCCAGATGCGTTTGTGTTTGTTGGGAGTAAAGGAATAAACCCGGTATTGTATTTTGTTTAGTTGATACAGGACGACAAACATTACATCTGTAAGCATGTCAGGAAATAATTTTTAATTGTTTATCACTGATCGCAGACTTTCTAATACATTCATTACCTTCTCCAGAATGAGGAAGAGAAAAGTACAAGGACAGTAAATAGTTCTAATCTGCCTAGCAACATCAATAAGGCAAGTGCCCATTTTCCAGCGACCGGAATAAACGAGTAATTATCCACCGGCCCAACTTTTCCGAGCCCGGGGCCAATATTCCCAAGCGAAGAAGCTACCGAACCAATTGAGGTTTCAAAGTCAAGTCCTAACATTGACATGAACAGTGAGCCGAAAACAAAGATCAGTATATAAATAATAAAAAAGGCCAGCACATTGTAAATAATGGGTTCAGGAATAGCCCTGCCATTTAATCTCAAAGGTATGATGCCTTTTGGATGGATCAGCCTTCGCATTTCGAGGCGGCTGTTCTTAAAGAGTAGCAATTGCCTGACAATTTTAATTCCGCCTCCGGTCGATCCGGCGCATCCTCCTGTAAACATCAGCATAAATATTAGGAACCAAAGAAAAGGCTGCCAGACAAGATAATCGGCTGTAATAAAGCCGGTGGTTGTTATAATGGATACAGTTTGAAATACTGCAACCCTAAAGGATTCACCGGGTGTTGCATCTGAAGTTATAACGAGAGAGACTGCTATAAAAACAGTTGCCAGCATTGTGATCCAAAAATAAGATCGAAACTCTTCACTTTCCCAGACCTTCCGGAAACGTAGATGCAGGCTATAATAGTGCAAAACGAAACTGGTTCCTGCCAGAAACATGAAGACGGTAGTAACATACTGGATGTAAGGCGAAAAAGCTGCAATGCTGGCGTTTCGGGTTGAGAACCCACCGGTAGCCATTGTGGTAAAAGAATGGCAAACAGATTCAAAAATATTCAATCCTCCTGCATAAAGAAGGATGCTCTGTATCAGTGTGAGTAACACATAAATTCCCCACAAACGTTTAGCTGTTTCGGTAATGCGCGGGTGCAATTTATCTTTGGTGGGACCCGGAACCTCGGCAATAAAAAGCTGCATACCGCCAATACCAAGTACAGGCATAATGGCCAGCGCAAGAACAATCACGCCCATGCCACCTATCCATTGGGTCACACTGCGCCAGTATAGAATTCCTTTATTAACGGACTCAATATCTGTGAGAACAGTAGCCCCAGTGGTTGTGAAGCCTGACATGGTTTCAAAAAATGCGTCCGTGAAGTTGTCAATAGTGCCTGAGAGCAGGAAAGGGAGAGTTCCGAAAAGAGAGATAACTACCCAGGTGAAGCTGACAATAATAAAGCCATCTCGTTTGTTTATTGCTTCGTAATCAACACGCCTGTTGATTAAAAACAAAAACAGTCCGGAAAGAAAAGTGATGGCACCTGAAATACTTAACGCCTGCTTGTCGGGTTCGTCGTAAATAAACGAGAAGATCAGTCCCAAGAACATCATGAATGCAATGATCATCAGGAATACCCCCATGATCTTCACAATTATCCTGGCATGTATTTTTGAAGTATCGGGCATTTCTTATTCCTGGTTTGCAGGAACCTTTTTAATTAAAAAGCGAAGAAACTTTGTAGATTGCATCAGGTACAGCAAACACAACCACCTTGTCGCCAGCTTCAACCTGAAAACTTCCGGTGGCAATAAAACTTTCCTTGCCACGTATAATGCCTCCAATTAGCGATCCGGGCGGTGTTTTAATTTTACTGATAGGTCCTTTTGTAATTTTTGCCTTGGGTTTGACCACAAACTCCAGCACTTCGGCGTCAATGCCGCTCAGGCATTTGATTGCTGTGACTTCAGCATCCATTGTATATTGTACGATGTGGCTGGCGGTAATCAGTTTTTTATTGATGATTGATTCAATACCTATGCTCTGCGAAATATCAATATAGTCAATGTTTTCAACAAGTGGGATCACACGTTTAACGCCCAGGCGCTTGGCAAGCAGGCAGGAAAACATGTTTGTTTCGGTATCATCGGTAACTGCTATAAAAGCATCCATATTCCTGATGCCTTCGTCTTCAAGTATTTCGGTATCCCGGGCATCACCATTGATGATCAGTGTATTGTGGAGCAGGTCAGAAAGGTGCACGCACCGATCCTTGTCAATCTCTATCAGTTTTACATTGAAATCGTCTTCAAGCTTTCGGGCTGTTTCACGACCAATTCGCCCTCCGCCAATAATCATAACATTGTGGATTTTGTGCTTTTCTTTACCGCCCAACCGGAATAACTCCTCGATACCACTGGGCTTGGTTACAACATAAATAAGGTCGTTTAGCTGAAAATGATCATCTCCTTTGGGCACAATTGTTTTACCGTTCCGGTGGATTGCCACTGCCCTGAAATCGAGTTTTGGGTTTAGGTGAGCTATATCATTGAGTGTTTGGTTCAGAACCAGGGATTTTTCATCTAACCTCACGAGAAATAGCATCAACCGCCCTTCAGAGAAATCGAAAACCTCGGTTGCTGAAGGTTGTTGCAGCAATCTTACGAGTTCATCTGCAGCTATACTCTCAGGGCAAACCAAAGCGTCAATGCCAAGTG